>CAYHTS010000001.1:0-7814 GCA_964359635.1 uncultured Candidatus Saccharibacteria bacterium
TGAAATGGGACAAACGGGAGCAGTCCCCAAAGTCGGCCGCAACGAGCCCTGCCCGTGCGGAGCGAAGAAACCGGACGGAACACCAAAAAAATATAAACACTGTCACGGACAATAATATAAAAAAACAACTTACGTTGTGCATTATCCATCAACATCCTAAAGTGCTCCTTGGTATGAAGAAGCGCGGTTTTAGCGCGGGACGGTGGAATGGCTTTTGTGGCAAGCTGGCCGAGTCCGAAACCATTGAAGACGCTGTAAGAAGAGAAGTGCGGGAGGAGGCGGGAGTCGAGATTGGCAATTTAGAAAAAGTTGGCATTATTGACTTTGAATTCAAGGGCAATCCGGAAATCTTAGAGGTCCATATTTTCAGGTCTGAGGAATTTTCCGGAGAGCCGAAGGAGAGCGAGGAGATGAAACCCCAGTGGTTTGATGTGGATGAGATACCATATGATAAAATGTGGCCAGACGATATACACTGGATGCCCCTCTTTCTCGATGGAAAAAAATTCAGAGGCAAGTTTCTTTTTGGCAAGTCAGACGCGATTCTGTCGAAAGAGTTGAATGAGGTTAAGAGTATACAGAAAGAGCCGCAAGAGGTGTGTCAGGGCTTGGTGTATAAGAGCGTGTATCGCTCCCCTGGCTCTTGCGGCTGGTCTAATCCCTGTCCATTTCTGGACGGTATGGAGCGCGACCAAGCTCCCTTGGGCTGATTTGATATTATCAGTTTTTAATTTGACTGACAATTACGAGGGCAAAAATATGAAAAAGGAAATGGTAGAGATTGTAGAAATATGATATACGTTATTGTAGATGGCTATGGCAACAAGAAGGGAGTTGGTCGGTTTGTGGTATAGGGAAACGATGAATGGTGATGAGGTGCGGACGTTTATCGGCGCACTGACAGATGCTCTGCGAGCGGCAAGCGTTCGGTCGTACCTGGCAGGGCATAGCAGTATCGTCTGTCCGTCGGCACGAGTTATCGCCCGCGCTTTGCACGGTGGCAGAGGCGGGTGGCTTCGGAGGTTATTCTCTCATCGCAACTAGTTATCCCCTCGTGAGTTACCTGTGGGGGAGGCACACGTCTCCCCCCGAAGTTATAATCTTATGGTATGATTATCGAAAACAGTGTAGTTGAGAATCTCCCATAATATTTATAAACTTATCAAACAGGTAGATTTATTCGGTAATATTATGCAGGTGCATAATATTACCGAACATTATATGGTGTAAATAGTAATAAAAAACGTATCACTAAATATAACCGAGAAATAAACGGGGTTATTTGTGCCCAGAAGATTAACAAAAACTCAAAAACTGCTTGGTCTGATAGAGGGTATAGTGCTTGAAACCGGCGCCTGGATGTACCCGTATAAGGGTGTGGGCCGAGCAATGAAAAAGCATCGCGGCGCGCTTTCAAAAGCTATCTATGACCTCAAAAGCCAGGGTTATCTAGAAGAGGTTGAGAATAAGGCCAAACGGGCGTATCGCCTCACGCCCAAGGGCAAACTCAAGATCTGGCGCCCGAAAATTACAGAAAAAGTTTGGGACGGTTGCTGGCGCATATTAATGTTTGATATTTCTGATAATTCACGGAGAAATAGATTTCGAGGATATATACAGAAATTGGGTTTTAAGATGGTCCAAGAAAGTGTTTGGGCTTGCCCTTATGACGTATCGGAAGAAGTTGAAAAACTAATAGATTGGTCAGATTTGGAAGCCGATGTTGATTATTTAATAACACGCTCGGTAACAAAAGATTCCCATCTGCGTTATATGTTTAACCTAAATGATTCATAGGTTACTTTAATATCGGGTATTCATCTATTGGTCTCACATTTTTCTCGCCTTACAACAGGTTTAAAAGTTCGGAACTATTATGCAGGTGCATAATATTACCGAATAATATATGGTTTGGACTGTTAACAAAAATATATAAGAAATAATAGCGCTGGGATGTGAACGCTAAACTTGTCAAGTGATAGCAGAGCGGTAAAATGAAAGCATTGGAGCGGTTAATTATTGTTATCGAATAATTATTATGACCAATAAAGAGATTGCGGATGTGCTATATGAAATTGGGGATATTTTGGAACTTAAAAATCCCAATGATCGCTTTCGGTTTTTGGCGTACCGGCAAGCCGGACAGAAAATTACTTCGTGGAGCCGAGACCTATCGGATGTCTATAATGTAGACGGGCTAAAGGGACTCGAGAAAGTTCCCGCCGTTGGTCCAAGTATCGCCGAAAAAATCGAAGAACTTATAAAAACCGGCAAGTTGCAGTATCTCGCTAGGATTAAAGAGAAAGTGCCCAGCGCCGAACTTGAATTCTCCAAAATTCCATCAGTTGGCTCCAAAAGCGCGCGCAAGCTCTATCGTCTGACAAAAGCGCGAGACATTAACGAACTACACAAGAAACTTAAGGGGCAAACACGCTTGGGTAAATTTCGCGAGAAATCGATTGCCAATATTATTCGGGGCATTACTCTCCTTAAATCATCAAGTGGCCGCCACTTGATCTCCGAGGTATTACCGCTGGCGGAAAGTATAGTCAGCGCGCTTCGGTCAAGGAAGGAAGTTACCAAAGCCGACTACGTTGGTAGTTTGCGGCGTATGAAAGAAACCGTTGGTGATATTGACCTAATCGCCGCCAGTAGCAACCCTACAGAAACCATCCAAACCTTTGTTGAGTTAGTCGGCGGTAAGGTTTTGGCGCAGGGGGCTACTAAAGCGACCGTCGTGAATCGCGATCACGTCCAGATTGATTTGGAGATATTACCAGCGGAAGAATATGGTTCCCTGCTCCAGCATTTTACCGGTTCCAAAGAACACAACGTGGCTTTCCGTAGTTTCCTGCAGTCGAAGGGCTTGAGTTTTTCCGAACATGGCATAAAAAAATTAAAAGGCGGCCGTTGGCCATTGCCGGCCTTTGAAGTAACCGCGGCGCAGAAGCGCGCGCTGGGCGCCGCCAAAGCTGGGGAGATTGTCAAGTGTGCCGATGAAAGTGACGTTTATCATTTTGCCGGTTTGTCGTGGCTGCCTCCCGAAATGAGAGAAGACCGCGGAGAGTTAGGATTAGCGCAAAGCCACAACTTACCCCACCTAGTCGAGGCAAGGGACATAAAGGGTGACCTGCAAATGCACACCAATCGCTCTGACGGCACGGCCGACCTTGCAACCATGTGGCAAGCAAATAGAAAACTTGGCCACAGTTATATGGCTATTACCGACCACTCGCAAGGACTCGGTATAGCTGGCGGCCAAGATGCCCACAAAGTCAGAACCCAGCTGGCGGAAATCCGCCGTTTTAACGGCGCTCACGGCGCGCCAATCGTACTGGCCAGTATCGAAGTAGACATCAGGGCAAACGGCGATCTGGATATGGACGAGAACCTACTAAGAGAGCTTGATATTATTGTCGGCTCTGTTCACTCTAGCTTCAGCCAAGCGCGGGGTACAACTACATCCCGCCTCATTAAGGCAGTTAACACCGGTCTAATCGACATCCTGGGACATCCGACGGGACGCCTTCTTGGACGGCGAGATGGTATTGACGCCGATTGGGATAAAGTTTTCCGTGCCTGTATCGCCAAACATGTGGCACTTGAGATCAACTCCTTCCCCGACCGTTTGGATCTGACTGATAACTTAATTCTTGAAGCCAAAAAGCTGGGAGCTAAGTTTGTTGTCAATACGGATGCCCATTCGCCGGAACACCTTAATTTTATGCCCTTCGGCATCGCCACCGCCCGCCGCGGCTGGCTGGAGGCGAGCGATATTATCAACACTTGGCCTCTCGCCAAACTCAAGAGTTGGCTAAAGCGCTAACTATATATGGTATAATTATTTTTGGAGGGATACTTGATACCTGATCCAAAGGCAATTATTCAGTTTGTGAAAGTTACCAAGCGTTATCACAATCGGATAACGGCGCTTGAGAGTGTCAATGTTTCCATCCATAAGGGAGAGTTTGTCGTGCTGGTTGGTCCGTCCGGAGCGGGAAAATCAACTTTTATCAGATTACTTGTTAGAGAAGAACTTCCAACCGATGGCAAAATAATTGTTGCTGGCCGCGACATTACCCGCGTGCACGAAAAGGATTTGCCGTACTACCGACGGAATGTCGGTATAGTATTTCAAGATTTTAAGTTACTACCCAATAAAACAGTTTATGAAAACGTCGCTTACGCCCTCGAGGTGGCTGATGAGCCGGATGACGTGGTGCGTGATCGCGTGCCACGCATCTTGCGATTGGTCGGCCTGGCTAATCGTGCCAGAAACTACCCCAATGAAATATCAGGCGGCGAACAGCAGAGGGCAAGTATTGCCCGTGCCATGGTCCACAACCCAAAATTGCTAATTGCAGACGAGCCAACCGGCAATCTTGATGACCGCAATACTGCCGAGGTGGTAGACCTTCTTCTGCGCATTAACGACACTGGAACTATTGTCATTCTTGCGACTCACGATTCAGGCGTTGTAAGCGCGCTCAAAAAACGAGTGATTACTTTCAACACGGGCAAAATTACCGGCGACCAGCCGGCGAAAAGCGGGCATAGGGGAGGTGTAGCATGATGCTGGTGCGATTACGGCGAATCATTGGGTTGGGGCTGGTAAATTTTTGGCGAAACAAATGGATGAGCGTCGCGGCCATTTTGATTATTATGATGACGCTTATTATGATGGGTACCTTTGTTGTATTGAGTTTTTTTGCCGGCAATGTTTCAAGGGCGCTTAAGAACAAAGTGACTGTTCAGGTGGATTTTATCGACGATGCTACGGAGGCAAACATCCAAGATCTGCAAGAAGCCCTCTCGAACCAGATCGGTGTTGTGGCAACTTATATTTCTAAGGAAGACGCACTCGAGGATTTTAAGAGTCGATCCGATATCAAACAAGGCACCCGAGATTTAATAGATGCAACCAATAATCCTTTGCCTCGCGGACTGCGCATCCGCTCACTGGAACTTGACAATCTTAGCCGCGTTGAAGCAATTGTTAAACTGCCGGCATATACGAAGATTATTTATAACTTTAGCTATGACGATAATAAATTACTAATTGAGCGGATCAATAATGGCACGAAATTTATCCAAAGAACGGCCGCCTATCTGACTGTTATTTTTGTGATAGTCGCGATCTTTGTGACTCTCAATACTATTCAAATGGCTATCTATGCCCGCCGCGATGAAATAGAGATCATGCGTCTTGTCGGCGCCAGCCGCGCCTATGTCAAGATACCTTTCTATGTCGAGGGCGCGTTGTACGGGGCGACCGCCGCTTTCCTGTCGTTTATTATAATATTCTTCGGGACGAGGTATTTTTCAAATCTAAGCCAGAGCTTTCTGCTAAGCTTGGATATGAATATCTTAAATTCTCTCAAGGGACATTTCGGCATAATTATCATTAGCCAGCTGCTCGTTGGGCTTTTCTTGGGTGTTGTCTGTAGTGAAATTAGCATACGCCGCTACATCCGCACCTGAATTAAACCCTCACGGCTACCTCAATACTACCCTATTTGCTGGATAAGCGTTTCCTTCCAATGTTATTTTATCCACTTGAGAGGATATATTTCCTCCGCATTCGTGCGTAATTCGCGTAAATACTTGTGGTGAGCTTGCCGAACCATTCGTGCGATTAGCGTGAATGTATGATTGAACCCTTGCTCCATATTTGTTAGATTAAGAGCATATGGAAAAAGCAACTTTGGGGGTAGGCGAGGTCGAACGCATTACGACTCTAGCCAAAATAGAACTCCCTATCGAAAAGAGGACAAAATACTCTCGCCAACTCGATGAGATATTGGGTTATGTTAGTACTGTAAACAAACTCATCAGTGACAAAGCAAAGCCCCATAGCTCATCTATGCCTTCCCGCGCAATAAGTAATGTATGTCGGGAGGATAGAATTAGTGGCACCGATTGCACTGTTGAAGATCTGCTAGCTAACGTGCCGGAACTCGAAGGAACCAATATCAAAGTGCCCGCCGTGCTGGGAGATGACAATGGATAACGGCTTAACAGTCAAAGATGCTGGGCGGGATTTGCGGAGCGGTAAAATTAGCTCACGAGAACTAACTAAACAATATCTTGTAAAGATCAAGGAAAGCGACCTCAATGCCTACGTTGGCCTGAATGAAAAAGGGGCGCTTTGGGAGGCGGAAGTTGCCGATAAGGTCATAAAACGTGGCGACATTCATCCTCTAACCGGCATCCCTATGGCGATTAAAGATGTTATTTCGACCAAGGGCTTAAGAACGACAGCCTCATCAAAAATACTTGATAATTATATTCCGCCGTTTGACGCGACAGTTATCAAAAAGCTCAAGGGGCAAAATGCCGTCATACTTGGCAAGACAAATCTCGACGAATTTGCTATGGGCTCGTCAACAGAGAATTCCGCCTATTCTCCAACACTGAATCCGGTCGATAAAACCCGAGTGCCGGGTGGCTCGAGCGGCGGTTCTGCCGCGGCGGTGGCCGGTGATTTATGCGTAACGGCGTTGGGGTCCGATACCGGCGGTTCCATTCGCCAGCCGGCAAGTTTATGCGGCATATACGGTTTTAAGCCAACGTACGGCCGTGTTTCAAGATATGGCTTGTTAGCGATGGCATCGAGTTTAGACCAGATAGGACCGCTAACTAAATCAGCCGCCGATGCTAAAACCCTCTACCAAGCTATCTCCGGCTATGACGCAATGGATTCAACGTCACTTAAGGTTAGTCCCCAGAAGGCACGATCCATCAAGGGACTTAGGGTTGGCCTGCCCAAGGAATTCTTTGAAAGTGATGGACTGGACGACAAGGTCCGTCGTTCGGTTGAAAACGGGATAGACGCATTAAAGAAACTTGGCTGTACCGTCAGGGAAGTCAGTTTACCGACCTCGTCATTCGCTCTGGCCGTTTACTATATTATTATGCCTGTGGAGGTGGCGAGCAATCTATCGCGATATGACGGCATCAAATACGGCGAATCGGTTATTGGCCACGCGAAAACCCTATTGGACGTATATCTGGAAACAAGGTCGCGGTATTTTGGGGAGGAGGCCAAGCGCCGAATAGTTTTGGGAACATACGTCTCGTCGGCGGGATATTTTGACGCGTATTATGGTAAGGCCCAAAAAGCAAGAGATGCCATTAGAGCCGATTTCCAGCGGACTTTTAGTGATGTTGACGTCATTGCCGGCCCGACTTCACCAACACCGGCTTTTAAATTTGGTGAAAAGTCCGATAATCCCCTGCAAATGTACCTAAGCGACATCTACACTGTGCCCGTGAACCTCGCCGGAATTCCTTCAATCTCCGTGCCGGTCGAGTCGGTCGACGGATTGCCTGTGGGTATGCAGCTGTCGAGTCGTTTCGACGATGATGAAACCCTCCTTAATTTAGCGATTGCCTATGAAAATATTATCGGCGGTAAAAATGGTTAAGACAAAAGAATCATGGGAATCAAAAATACTCTGGGGTTTTGGCCGCTTGGTCAAAAAAATAATTACCGGTCAGAGTAGCGTTAGGCATACGCGCGACGCAGCGCGGTTAGATCCTGATTGGGTAAAGGAACGATGGCATGAAATCAACCTATCCCTGAAACAAGTTGGTCCTGCCCATTACCAGTCCGCGGTGGTCAATGCCGATAAACTATTGGATTATTGCCTGAAGGGTCTTAACGCCCGAGGAGAAACAATGGGCGAGCGTCTAAAAAACAGTCCAAACTTATTTCACGATCGTGTAAGTTATCAAGCAGCCTGGGATGGCCACAAATTGCGCAATACGCTGGTTCATGATCACGACACGGAGATATTGTTTTATCAGGCCAA
>CAYHTS010000001.1:7914-34685 GCA_964359635.1 uncultured Candidatus Saccharibacteria bacterium
ATACACATTCAGCTCAAAACGAAGAGCAAGATGTTTTGTGGTTGTGATAACGACGCGGAAGGCAAGGAGCCGAATACTGCCATATGCCCAATTTGTATGGGTTTACCGGGTACCTTGCCTGTGGCTAATAAGCAAGCAATTGACTGGACGGTAAAGCTTGGCAGATATTTAGGAGGTAAAATAGAGCCGATGGCAAGGTTTGACCGTAAGCATTATTTCTATCCTGATTTGCCCAAGGGCTATCAAATTTCGCAATACGATTATCCTTTTGTCCGTAGAGGGCATGTCAATATTAACGGTCATGCTATCAAGCTTACCCGCATACACTTGGAGGAAGATGCGGGAAAGCTGGTCCATCCCAAGGGCAAAAATTATTCTCTCGTCGACTTGAATCGCGCGGGAACTCCTCTAATGGAGGTTGTAACGCAGCCATCAATTAATTCTCCGGCCCAGGCCAAAGCTTTTTTACAGCGTCTGCGTCTCATCGTTAGGTACTTAGACATCTCCGATGCCGATATGGAGAAGGGACACTTTCGTTGTGACGCCAACGTTAGCGTCACAGCAATTTCAAATGCCAAATTTCAATTGTCAAAGCTGGGAACACCTGTGGAAGTCAAGAACCTTAATTCGTTTCTTATGGTGGAGAAGGCGTTGGTGTATGAGATAAAACGGCAGTCCGAAATACTTGAGCGGGGCGAAAAAGTTAACAAGGAAACTCGCGGCTGGGACGATGCCGAGGGTGTAACGGTCGGCCAAAGGTCCAAAGAGCTGGCGCCCGACTATCGCTATTTCCCCGAGCCGGATATTCCCGCACTCACTAATCTTGACGGTTGTGAAATTGAACTGCCGGAGAGTATTGACGATAAAATAGCTCGCGCTAAGGAAATTGGTATGTGCGAAAGCGATATCGATACAATTTTTTCCGACGATGGGCTGATGGGTAATTTTGACAGTATTGCTAATTGTACTAAAGACCATGAGATCGCGAACAAAGCAATAACTTTAGCAATAAACTATCAATCCGTTCGTCTATTGGACGGGGTTACGATGGTAGGTCTCGCCGAAGAATTGCGCGAGGGGAGAATTGGGTCACAAGCCATTCGCCCCTTAGTCGACCTGATCCTTGAAAAGAAAATTAGCCTACAGGACGCCTTGGAGGTAGGTAGCTTCGGGCTAATCTCTGGTGATGATACTTTGCGCAGTATGGTCGATAAGGTAATAAATGACAATCCCAGGGTAGCTGCGGATTATCGTGCCGGTAAAACAGCCGCTCTCGGATATTTAGTGGGGCAAATTATGGCAGCATCTAATGGCAAAGCCAACCCACAAATTGTTGATCGGATATTAAAAGAAGCATTAAAATAAAGGGAGTAATCATGTCCGAAAAAGAAAAAACAAAGGTTTCAAAGCGTTTAATTCGCAAGGCAATAGAATACGAATTTTTTAAACAGGTCTCCACCATGGTAACCGCCGCTTTTGGATTGGTTGCCGCTCTAGCATGGAACGAAGCGGTGAAGGGCCTCATAGACCGCTACTTGTCGGCGGAGGGCGGATTGCGTTCGAAGTTTTATTATGCAATTATAGCCACTATTATCGCGGTGGCCGTAACATATTATCTGGGCAGAGCAAGTGAAAAGTTTATCCGTTCAAATAACACCAAAAAACCAAAATAAATAATAAAGGAGGCCGTGCTATGGCAAAAAATATTCGCTATGTTGATGATACCGGCGCGGAACATCCGCTGGGGAGAGCTCATCGACCGCGCGGCGGGTTAGTAATAGTGGCAATCATACTAAGCTTTATTATGGGAATCCTGGGTGGTGTGGTCGGGTTGGTACTGGCCACAAGCGCGCCGGAAAGCATACAAAAGACACTAGGCATCGACCAGCTAAAAAGCGCGGTGAGCGGTGTCGTTAACACAGAGAAAATTAAAGTTGAAGAAGAATCGGCGACTATCGACGCGGCTAAAAAAGTCGCGCCGGCGGTTGTAAGCGTTACTTTTACTAAGGATGTTAATGTCACGAATCCTTTTGATTTTTGGGGGCAAGGCAGTGACATAATTCAACAAAAAGGCGGAGGCAGCGGTTTTATTATTACTGCCGATGGACTAATCGCGACCAATAAGCATGTTGTCTCCGATAGTAACGCCAAATACACCGTTATTACGAATGACGGGAAAACCTACGATGCCAAGGTTGTAGCGCAAGACCCGACGCTTGATTTAGCGGTTATGAAAATTGAAGCCAGCGGACTACCGGTGGTAGAAATTGGCTCATCCGATGCTCTGCAAGTTGGGCAGAAGGTGCTAGCAATCGGCAACGCGCTTGGTGAATTTCAAAACACCGTTACGGAAGGTGTTATTTCCGCGCTTAGTCGTTCGATTGTGGCGAGTGACATTAGTGTCCAGCAAGGTAGTGAGTCGCTTGATGGATTGTTACAAACCGACGCGGCTATCAATGCCGGTAACTCCGGTGGCCCGCTTGTCAATCTTCGTGGCCAAGTTATAGGCATCAATACAGCCACTGCCGCCAAAGGGCAAGCGGAAGGCATTGGTTTCGCTATCCCTATTGATATGGCAAAAGGCGCGATTGATTCGGTAAAAAAGTCCGGCAAGATTATTCGCGCTTACCTAGGGGTGAATACCATCCAGCTCAACAAAGATATTGCCGATAAGATGCAAATAACAGTGGTGGAAGGATTCCTTATTGCCAGCGATGCCAGTCAGGGTATCCGTGGTGTGGTGAAGGGCAGTCCGGCGGAAAAAGCTGGTTTACGCGAGGGGGATGTCATAACAGAGTTGCGTGGCAATAAAGTTGGCCAAAATAACCCGCTTATTACCGAGTTGCGTAAGTATCAGCCGAACGACGAAGTAGAGGTAAAATTTCTGCGTGAAGGCAAGGAAAAGACCGTCAAGGTCAAACTCGGCGAACGCGAAAACTAACCCAAACCTATTAAAGTACACCTCGTAGGTGTCCTTTTTAGGGTAAACTAGGGTGAATGATTAGTCGGGTTGGATAGTTAGTACTCTGTTCCAACCCTCGAGGTCCTTGAGGACGCGAGTATTGGCGCCAGGGAAAAGGCAGCGTGCCCTTTGGCGCATTAGCGATACTTGCGAGTGCCCAATCTCAAGCATGATTGCTCCGCGCGGCTTGAGAAGCTGGCGGTCTTTTATTTGGCTTAATAATTCAATAATCATCTCATGCCCTAGCTTACCGCCAACCAAAGCCGCGTGGGGGTCGGCTAGTCCTTTGGCTTCCAGTGGCGACAGGTATGGTAAATTGGCAACGATGAGGTCAGCCGGTTTTCGAATAGCATCGAGGAGATTTGTATGCCGCAACTTAATAATGGTACTGAAGTTGTGCCTTGCAATATTGCGTCGCGCGACTGCCAAAGCGCTTTTTGAGATGTCGGTAGCGATTATATTACACTTGATATTATTTTCAAGGCAGTATTGCCCAATAGATATCGCGATAACGCCGGAGCCGGTACCAATGTCGAAAATTCTGATGGCATTCGAATACTTTTTCTTGCCGATGAAACTCTTAGCCGCATCAATTAGACATTCCGTGGCTGGTCGGGGAACGAGGATGTTGCGGTTAATATAGAGATTAAGTCCACCGAATTTTAGATGGCGGATAATGTAGGGCAGGGGATGGCCGGCAACTCTTTGGCGAACTATTCGCTCAACTCGACTCTTTTGTCGCACCGATATATGGCATTCACTTTTCTCATAGAACCACTGCTGCGGTCGGCGGCAAACATAACTCAATATATCCAGAGCTTCCTGCTCGGGATTGGAATTCTCAAGAGAACCTAATTTACGAATGGTCGATGCGAGAAGATTGCTCGTGCTCGTATTCTTGGAGTTTAGCTTGGTATTTAGTTTCAATATCATATTTTATTAGGGTTTCGAGAATGTCGTCAAGTCCGCCGTTTAATATTTTTTCTATTCGTCCCCACGACTGGCCGACACGATGGTCGGTGATTCGGTCTTGCGGGTAGTTGTACGTCCGTATTTTTTCACTTCGGTCGCCGGAACCGATTTGGTTTTGCCGTGACTCCCGTCTCTCTCGCCGTTTCTTTTCTTCTTCTATTTCATAAAGGCGGGCGCGGAGAACATTCATGGCTTTGTCTCGATTTTTTAGCTGTGAGCGCTCGTCCTGGCAAGTAACGACCAGCCCGGTAGGGATGTGGGTAATGCGTACCGCGCTATCGGTCGTATTGACACTTTGACCGCCTTTACCGGATGAACGATAAACATCAACCCTCAAGTCCTGCTGATTGATCTGGACATCGATAGCGGACACTTCCGGTAGGACGGCAACCGTCGCGGCCGAAGTATGGATTCGACCGGATTTTTCCGTTACAGGTACCCGCTGGACGCGGTGAACACCGCTTTCATAATGAAGCTTTTGGTAGGCGTCGGCGCCGATAATTTCCGCGACAAACTCCTTATAGCCCTTAAGTTCTGACCGATTAGTATTAAGTACATTAACTTTCCAGCCCTCATATTCCGCAAAATGCAGGTACATTCTGGCCAGGTCTCCCGCGAAAAGTTCGGCCTCGTCGCCACCCGTACCGGCGCGTATTTCCAGGATAGTGTTACCGCTTTTTTCTGTTAGATCGCCGATAACTTGGAGTTTGAGATTGGCAATTTCTTTTTGAGCTAGGGTTTTTAGTTCATCATCAATAGTCGAGGCCAGGAGGGACTCGTTCTCCTTGATGCGGTCAATTAGCTGGAACCAAGATGAGGCCATGTCACTCCCCCAAAACAAACCTGTGGAAGCGGCGGACTTTAATGTTTTCGCCAAGCTTAGCGATTTTTTCCGTTATGAGCTCTTGAACGGTTTTTGAAGGTTCCTTTATAAGCTCCATAGCTAACAAATCTTTCAGTTCGTCGCTGTCGAGTGACGCGACTTGCAGAACAAGGTCGTGCGCTAATTCTTTAAACTCGGGGTTGCGGGCTACGAAGTCCGTTTCGCAATTAACTTCGACCATCGCGCCAATGCGTCCCATATGGGCATAAACCTCGACTAAACCCTGTTCGGTTGAGCGGTTTGCTTTTTTCGCGGCGATGCTTGCACCTTTTTCCTTGAGAATCTTGAGCGCATTAGCCGTATCGCCATCGGCCGCGTCCAATGCATCCTTAACATCAGAGATGCCGGCGCTCGTTCGCTCACGAAGTTTTTTAATATCGTCAGTTGATGTCATATCGTCTCACTTTGCGGATGTATTTACCTTATTCTTATCTGTCTCGGCGTTCTTATCTTCTAACGGCGCCACGGATTTGGGTTTGTAGTGCGCGCTAATTACATCGCCAATAAGGTCGAGTATCATGTTGATTGATTTAGGGGACTTGTCGTTGGCGGGGATGGGATAAGTAACTTTTTTCGGGTTAGCGTCGGTATCGAGTATGGCCACAGTTGGAATACCTTGGGTGAGAGCTTCGTTAATCGCATTTTCCTCTTCTTGGGCGCCAATCACCACCAGTAGATCGGGGCGTTGCTTAACTTCACTCATGCCGCTAAGGTTGTATTTGATATTTTCAATGCGGCGAGCCAGCATTAACCCCTCTTTTTTCGTTCGCGTTTCGTTTTTGCCGGCGTCGTTGAGCTCGGCTTCCATCTCATCTAGGTGTTTAACACTTTTTTTAATGGTGTCGAAATTAGTTAATGTGCCACCTAGCCAACGATTTGTGACAAAAGGCATGTTGAGCTTTTTAGCCACTTCCTCAACTTTATCTTTAGCTTGGGGCTTGGTACCGACAAAAAGCATAAGCGACCCCTTCTGGGCTTCCTTAGCCAGGAATGATAAGGCCAACTCAAGCGCCGCTCGTGTTTTCTCGAGGTTTATAACGACTACTTTGTTTTTGACACCGAAGAAGTTCGCCGAACCTCGGGCGTCGGAGTTTTGTTTTTTGTGTCCAAAATGAACACCCGCTTCGAACATTTCTCGAAGATTAGGCAGAGTAATTGATTTCATAATTTACTATTATAGTATATGAAAACAGCTTCGGCGTCAACACATTTGTTCACCCTCTAATTCACGCGAATTGTGTCTCGAGCAGCCGCACGAAAAGGCAGGTTTTGGTATTGAGGGGTAATAGCTTTGTGTTAGAATAATAATAAAAGGAGTTTTATGATGGGATTTGAGTCGAGTATGATGACGGGCGGGGTTGGCGGTGGGATGATGCTCCTGGGGTGGGTTAGCTACCTACTGGTAGTTATCCTTCTTGTATTGGGTATCGCCGCGCTCTGGAAGTATATAAGCAAGTAAATTATTACACGACTTACGTAAACTTCGCTCACCCCACCCAACCTCCCCTTATCAAGGGGAGGAGAGGAGGGGTAGAGATGCGTAAGTCGTGTTATTAGCATTAAATCATATGAACCCCACAGAAGAGGAATAAGTCCTCGGTGACTTGATTTTAAGATGGCGCCGTGCTACGATACTTCTAAAGAAGCATTATTATTTTGCGATGAAAAAAGATATCCATCCCAAATGGTACGACAACGCTAAAGTGAAATGCGCGTGTGGCCACAGCTTTACTACCGGCGCGACTGTGCCGGAGTTCGAAGTTGAAGTTTGCGGCAACTGCCATTCATTCTATACCGGTAACCAGAAACTGGTGGATACCGCCGGCCGTGTTACTCGCTACCAGGAAAGATTAGCCAAAGCCCGTACCATCAGGAACAACAGGAACAAAGAGAGCCATAAAGCCATAAAAGCCGTAAAGCCGTAGGCATACGATGGAAAAATTTTTCCAACTTAAAGTTGTTGAAAAATCCTACAAACTCGCACTCTTGGTCTATAAGGTAACTTCGCACTTTCCCAGCGAGGAAAAATTCGGTCTTTCAAGCCAAATGCGCAGAGCTTCGGTGTCTGTTGGTTCCGACTTAGCCGAAGGGAGTAAAAAGAAATCAATCAAAGATAGGATACATTTCCATGAAATGGCCGATACTTCTTTAGAGGAGTTGAAATTCCAAATTTACCTTGCATATGGCCTTAAATATCTTACCAGGGAACAGACAGAGGAAATACTGGGACTAGCTCGAGAAATAGGGCGAATGCTTAACTCTCTTAATAAATCTATCAAATAATGAGCGTATCTTTACGGCTATATAGCTCTACAGCTTCTACGGCTTTGCTACGAACTAAGAAATGCGAGTACTGTATGGCACTTGTTAATTAGCTGGGTTGGTAATATACTAAAGATCAGTCGGAGGGGAATGAAACATAGAACTCCCAGGTTAGTCGAAATAAATAATATTATCAAACCCATCACAGTATTGGCGGGTGTGGTTTTTGTTTTGGGAATACTCGTCATACCGTCGGCGCGCGCGCGTGGCGCGAGCGTAAGCGAACTTCAAAAACAAAAACAAGACCTCCAGAATCAGATAAATCAAAATCAGCAACTCGCCCAGCAAAAGCAAGCCGAAGCCGACCGCCTAGCCGGCCAAATTACCGGATTAGAAGGGGATATTTCAGCTACCGAGCAAAAAATCAGTCAGACGATGGACGAAGTGGATAAGGTTAATGGCGATATTACTTCAACCGAATCGCAAATAAAGACCAAAGAGCAGGAACTTACGGTACACAATAAGAACCTCAATAAAACTTTGGTTGAGTTGTATCGGGCAACCAATCGGGAGACCTACCGTTCGACATTACTAATGCTCCTTTCAAGTAATGACCTAGCTTCTGTTACCGAGGGTGGAACGCAATTAACGATTCTTCAGGAGCAGATTGATAGCACTATTAAAGAAGTCGAAAAAATCAAAGCCGATTTGGAGAAGGAAAAGGCCGACCTTGCCGGACAAAAATCAACATTAGATGGGCTATTAGGCCAGCAGCAGAGCCAGGACAGGGCGCTTCTCGCCCAACGTAATTATAAGGAGAGCTTAAAACAGGGCGCCGAGCAAGCTGCCGAAGACGCCATCTCCGCGACTAAAAAAGCGGAAAAGCAAATAGGGTCTGTGGACGATGCCATCCGTCGCGCTTTGGCGGCGACCGGCAACAAATCGGTCGGTTATCTGACCGGTAAAAGCGTGGGAGCCGGCACGATCATTGGCTATATGGGCAGTACCGGCAACTCGACAGGTCCCCATCTTCATCTGGAAGTTCGTCAGAGGGCAGGTTACGGTGGGGATGGTGACATCAATGATTTTCTCAATGTTGGCTACTACAACACAAGCAACCCTGCGAGTAATTGCAGTATCGGTATGAATGGCAATAGCTTAAATTTAAACTTTGGTTTGTCAAAGCCCATGAACAATCCGCGCTATGTTACTGCCTGTTGGGGCTATGGCGGTTATGGCGATAGTGGCTACCACGGCGGTGTTGATATGGTGGAATATAACGGCGCACCTATCATGGCTGCGAAAAGCGGCACAGTTGTCTTTCATGGCGGCTTGGGCGGCTGGGGCAACGCCGTGGTGATTTACCACGGCGGCGGCTTCTGGACTCTGTATGGGCATATGCTCTGATTTGCTTTCAGCAAATCAGAAAATCCCAATTTTCAAATAACAAATTTCAAATAAGCTCCAAGCTCCAATAATTGATACTTTCGGAACTTGGAGTTTTGTATTTATTTGTAATTTGCCCGCCCGACCGAACGAATCCGGTCGTTCGGTCGGGGTGCTTGTGATTTGGGATTTATTTATAATATACTCAAAGCATGGATAACAGTGAGAATATTGAGAAAATTGTGGCGGCGGAGACGGCGGAGGGCGAAGAAGAACTCGAGGGTAATTTAAGGCCGCGTAAACTCGGCGAATATATCGGGCAAGGTCATGTTAAGAAAAACCTGCGCGTCTTTATGGCCGCCGCGCGTAAGCGCGGCGAGCCGCTCGACCACATCTTAATTTACGGCCCGCCGGGCCTCGGCAAAACCACACTGGCTCACGTCATCGCGCACGAAACGGAACATAACATCAGGGCGACCAGTGGTCCCGCCATCGAGCGCCCGGGCGACTTGGCGGCGATACTCACCAACCTGCAGGACGGCGACATATTATTTATTGACGAGATTCACCGCTTGAATCGGCTGGTGGAAGAAGTGCTCTATCCGGCGATGGAGGACTATGTTCTCGACCTTGTTATCGGCAAGGGACCGTCGGCGCGCACCCTGCGTTTGGATTTGCCAAAGTTTACTTTGGTTGGCGCGACGACGCGTATGAGTTTAATTTCCTCGCCCATGCGCGACCGCTTCGGGTTGGTGTTGGCTTTGGAGTTCTATGATGATGCCGATATCGCGAAGATTATTAAGCGGTCAGCCGGCATCTTGGAAGTCGAAGTTGACGCAAAGGCCTTGCCTATTTTAGCCAGCCGCTCGCGTAAGACGCCGCGCATCGCCAACCGCATATTAAAGCGCGTTCGTGATTTTGCTCAAGTAAACCATCAGGGCAAAATTGATTCAAGCATCGCCGAAAGCGCGCTTGGCGACCTGGACATTGACCCGCTCGGTCTTGACCGCACCGACCGGCGCTTGCTTTTAACGCTCGCGGAAAAGTTTGGCGGCGGGCCGGTGGGGCTTGGGACGTTGGCGGCGGCGACCGCCGAAGAAACCGAAACAGTCGAGGAGGTCTATGAGCCGTTTCTTCTACAAATCGGTTTTTTGGAACGCACCCCGCGAGGCCGTAAAATCACGCCCCGCGCCCTCGAACACTTGAAAATTAAGTTGTCGAGTGATAGCCAAAAAACGCTGTTTGAAGGGTAGCGAGACCGTTGAATAAGTAATTTATTGTTCGAGTTTATCGAGAACTATTATCCACGGACTTCTCGACAAGCTCGAAGAATAAGTAATATTGGGGTTGTCGATAATGCTATTCAACAATCTCGGTAATATAGTTTGTCATCCTGAACGGAGTGAAGGAACTGGGTAAGATTCTTCGCTTTGCTCAGAATGACAAAATATCTTATCTGGGTATTTGTGTTTGCGGGAATATTTCTGTGTACTCTATTATATAATCCTAGGGGAACCCTAGCCGCTTCGCCCCGCGATGTTGTTTTCTACGAAATCATGTGGGCCGGCTCAAGCGCGTCAGCAGATGATGAATGGTTTGTGCTCAAAAATAATACTGGTGCCGACATTTCTCTTGACGGATGGCAAGTAACCAAATTTTCAGGTGAAGATGCCAACGAGACACCAATGATATCGCTGATTGGCGAAATACCAGCCGCTGGATATTTTCTGGTGTCAAACTATAAAGTTGAAAATTCTATAATGAGAGCCAAACCAGACTTGTCCTTTCAGGACTTTGAGAAACCTATCAGTTTGAGAAACGAATATCTTGAGATAAGATTGTACGATAGTGCATCAGCAATAGGCACAGTACCTATGGACATAGCCGGGGACAGAAAAATAAGAAAGCCCTTTGGTGGGAGTAACGGCGACAAAGATAAAAAAATTCCTAAGAAATCAATGATACGGGTAAATACTGGCATTGATGGCAATCTTAAGGAAGCGTGGGGGACAACGGAAGTCCAGTGTAATATTAAGTATGGCAATAATGAATTGGCGACGCCACAATCATCGGATCCAAATACGAAATGTCATCCGCCGAGCGTACAACTAGTTAACGATTGGCCGAAGGCACTAAAGATTGGAGAAATATTCGCGGCGCGGTTGGTTGTTAGTGACGAAGGCGATACAGACGTCAGCGGAAGCATTAACGGTATTGTTGAGACATGGTCAGTGGGAGAAACGATATCCCGTGATATAAGTTGTGATTCTGTCGGTGAACTTAAAGTTGCCATCACCGCGACGGACAATAAATTATCCGTGTCGCGGCTCGATAAGACGCTCCAGTGCTACGACACCGGCGCGGTGGTGATAAATGAAGTATTACCGGCGCCCAAAAACAACGACTACAACCAGAGCGGGACAGTGGATACGAAAGACGAGTGGATAGAACTTCACAATACGGAAACTCGGCCCGTCGATCTTGCTGGCTGGAAGCTTGGAGATAAAAATAACCCACAAAAATATGAATTCCCTGTCGGCGCTGTTATCGAACCCAATGGGTATTTAACAATCATAAACAGTCAAAGTAAGATATCACTCAATAACGATGGTGACGAAGTGTATTTCTATGACCCCAGCGGATTGATAATTGATAAAGTTGTGTACGGCAAGAGCTTTGATGATGCCGGCTGGGCAAGATTCGGCACGGATTTTGAGTGGACGCTTTCGCCAACTTTCAATGATAATAATATTAGTTCGCCTATTCTGGCGAAGGAAGGTGTGGTCGCCACACTCAATATTGACAACGCGCCCGACCCTCCCCGAGCGGAAGAAATAGTAACCTACAAAATAACCAAGACCACAACCATCCAGCCGCCCGATATTGAATTGTTGTTTGAACCACCCGACTTATCCGATTTTTGCTATAAGGTTGGTGAGTTAGCTCGGGCGCGGATGAATGCCAATCGGCAAATTCTTCTTGAGCAGCTGATTATTGCCTTGGGCGGGCTCCTGTCTCTTGCTCGAATTGGCTACAATCTGGTATATTTGCTCATATGACAAAAACAGTTATCCACAGTATTGGAGAGCTTGAGGACTTTGCTCGCGCCACCGCGGCAGATTTTACCAATGGCCACGCGCGCGCCATTGGTCTAGTCGGTCCTCTGGGAGTTGGCAAAACCGCTTATTGCGCCGCGGTGGCGCGAAGTTTAGGTTATAAACAGAACGCTACTAGCCCGACTTTTACGTTAGTACACGATTATCAAACACCAAGAGGCGCATTGGCGCACATCGATTTGTACCGTCTGCATCCACAAGACAAAGAAACAATCGCTCTGCTCCAGGAAAAGATTAGTGATGCCGATTTCGCGCTCGTGGAGTGGATCGACCGCGTACCGGCGCTCGAAAGTTTGATGGACAGGATTTATAAAATGGAATTCAACCCCGATAATTCCCGCAATATAATAAAAATAAATGATTCTAAGGCTTGAAGTGGGTGGCGACGGTAAAACTCGAGCGTGGCTCTATAACGACGACGGCCTTGCCAAAGAATTTGTGGGACAAAATATGGCCGAAGTTGCCATGATGCTCGAAAAGTTTATCAAAAAGAACTGGCGCCAGGTTGAGGGAATATATGTCTTCTTGGGACCGGCTGGCTATTCTCGCTTGCGCGCCACCCATGCCTTCGCGCTTGGCATCGGCTTGGCCCAACATATCCCTGTTGCCGGTTATAAAAATTGGCGCGACCGTCTGGGCAGAACCATCCCCCGCCAGCCCAAAACTCCCCTGAAACCAATCTATCCCTAGCCGAGCTTATGCGTTTCGTAGAACAAGCTGCACGGGTTCAGATAGAAACCGTACACATTTAGCTTGTTGGAAATACATGGTAAAATATAAATAACCTATCAAAGGTATTTTTTATGCCAAGTTTTTTACATCGACCTAAGAATAATCTCCCAAACACCCCATTGGGTAATAGTGTTGGCAAATCATCAAAACGGCGCCTCACCAAAAAGGCAACTATTGGCGCGTGTGCCATAGTCCTAATAATTCTTGGATGGATGGGTTATAGCGCCTTTCGAGCGGCGGGGCAAATATCGGAAAATGGCTTTAGCGCCAGAGATTTGCTCCAGTTGGTGAGAGGGAATAGTACCCTAAAGGGTGAAAAAGAGGGCCGTACAAATATATTGTTTTTGGGTTATGGCGGAAAAGGCAACCCGGGCGGCACTTTAGCCGATACCAATCTGCTCTTTAGCTATAACTACTCTGATAAAAAAGTCGCCCTGATTTCTTTCCCAAGGGACCTCTATCTGCCAATTGGCAAAACGGGTAGTTATAACAAATTGAACTATGCTTATGCCTCGGGCGAGGAAAACCCCAAGGCCACAGGCGGCGGGGGCGCGGTTGCTAGCGATACAATAGCTAACATTTCCGATGTATCTGTGCACTATTACGTATCCATGGACTTTGTCGGATTTGTTAAACTCATCGACACACTGGGGGGTGTGACGGTTAATGTTGAAAAAGCTATTAATGATCCGCTGTACCCCGATGATAAGATTGTGGGAGGCATCTACGAGAAAACTAACGGCTATAAACCTTTTAAGCTTGCCGCCGGCGTCCAGAAACTTGATGGCACAACCGCGCTTAAATTCGCTCGCTCCCGCGAAACGACCTCGGATTTTGACCGCGCCCGTCGCCAACAGGTCCTACTTGAAGCCATTAAAGACAAGGCAACTTCTATGGGTGTATTATCTAACCCTAAGAAGGTCGTGGATATAATAAATGTGATTGGCAACCATTTGCGTACTAATTTGAGCGTGGCGGAAATGGAGGCGTTTATCGGAGTCGCCAAGGAAATTAAAAGTGATAATATTACCAACAAGGTTCTCGATAATAGCGCGAGCGGGCTACTAGTGGAGGACACCGGCGATGTGGGGTATTATCTGAAGCCGAAAGTGGGAAATTTCAGCCAAATCAAATCGCTCGTTAAAAATATTTTTTCAAACGGCAACGGTCAGAGCGGTGAATCTCCCAAGACAGCATCGACCAGCTCTTCCGTGAAGGCCTCGGGTAAGATTGAGATTCAAAACGCCACCGGAGTAACCGGCAAGGCAAAAGATCTATCAAAAAAACTTGCCGGTCAAGGAATGACAGTGGTCAATCTAACAACCGCCTCCGAAACAAGGTCGGACACAATTCTTTACGATTATACTGGCGGCAAGAACGAGAACGCTATTGCGCTTATAAAAGCTAAGTTGTCTGGCGTCAATATTACAGTTCTCAAAAACTCAGGCGGCAGTACCACACTTGATTTTAAGCTGATTTTAGGCGAAGATAGCGCTGGAGTCTAAGTGGAAAATCTATTACTCTGGTCTCGTCGGCTTTTATGGCCAACGATTATAGTAGTTAGCTGGTGGGGATGGCGCGTGGAACAAGATGCCAGGTTTCATTTGGCTATCATTATCTTGCTTCTGGCATCACTTGTTACGGCTTGGTGGCAAAATCGGCTATATCTTTCAGCTATTTCTCTGCTCTTCATCACGGTTTGTGGACTGCTCACCTACCTTCAGTTCGGCGATGTGTTAGCGCCAAGCGCGGTGGTAGCTTATATCGTTTTATTTTTTGTGCTTTGGCTGGTGAGTTTTAATGTTTTTCAAACCTATCTGCTCTCACCGGAGAAACCTATCCTTCTAGCGTATCTTACGGTTATTAACTTCATCTGTTTGGAACTGTTTTGGCTTCTTGCTATGTTATCCGCCGATCCACTCATGCGAGGAGCGTTGATTACCGGTATCTTCCATATGCTGTTCGCGGTTATTGCCTTGAGTGAATGGCAGAGGTTGGGGAAATGGAATTGCCGACTATATCTCCTGTCAACCATCATATTTGTTGCGATATTCCTTAGACTTATGTAAGCTAATAGGCAAAGAGGTGAAAATGAATATAAAAAGTTTAATGGCGAGAATTCGTACACTGGAGTGGCGCGCTATCCCGCGTTGGTTTGTGGCGGCAGCGCTGGGTTGGAAAGAATACATTATGTTAATGCCCCAGCGGGCGCGTCAGTTGACGAGGTATGAGTTTCGTGTGCGTTCAGCACGGCTCCTTTTTGCCGTAGTTATAGTTTATTTTATTGCTGGTATCGCGGTTGGTTTGGGTTATTACGTGCCAGTCAAGTGGTGTAGCGAAGGAATGTTCAAGAAAGTAAAACTTTGTCCGGCACGACTCGACAATTCCTTTGCTAATTTCTGGACAAATCTATACCCTTATCCGGCCGAAATAGTCGGCTGGAAAACTGTTACGTTAGGCGACGCGGCCGGGCAGGAAAAGATCATCAAATATTTCGCGGAGCATTCTGGCAATCCATTACCGGACAGATTCGAAGTGGATAAAAAGATTATTAGTTCACTCGAGGAAGTTGAGCTGGCGCAAAAGGCGTTAAAGCAAAACAAAGTTAAGGTCAAGAAGAAAGATATTGATGATGTCATTAAGCAAATTGAAGACGAAAATGGCGGCAAGGATAAAGTGAAGGAACTGTTACAGTCGCTTTATGGGCTAAATCTTTCCGAGTTTAGGACTGTGGTTAGGGACCAGCTCTATAAAGACAAGGTTCGCTCGGATGTTCTTAGAAACATTAAAGCTCGCCATATTCTATTAAGTGATGAAAACCAAGCCAAGGATGTCAAGGGGAAAATCGAACGCGGCGAGGTAAGTTTTGAAGACGCGTCGAAACAATTCAGCTCCGACCAGGGTTCGAAAGATGAGGGCGGCTTAATCAAGGTTGATCCGTCAAGCGAGTTTGTTGGTCGCGATGGCGGCCTGGTGAAAGAGTTCAGCGACGTCGCGTTTGCCCTAGAGGTCTCGAAAATTTCCGACCCTGTAAAGTCCGAATTCGGTTGGCATATTATCAGAGTCGATGAAATCAAGGGCAAGGTGGATAAAAGCTACGCTGACTATATGAGTGAAATCCGCAAAAAAGTCATCATCTGGACTCTGGTAAAAAGATAGTTAGATCTCCGTCCAGGCGCCGGCTTTAACCTCGTTGACTAAGAACTTGCCGTCGGTCTTTTCGACCATATAACGGTTGATGTAATAACCGGCTTCCACGCCTTGTAGAGAATAGGTCAGTTTGGCAGTAACCTGGTAGAGGTCGGCATTCTCAAGATATTCAGTAGCGGTAATGGTGTATCCGTTAAACCCAGGACTGGAAGCGCCGGCAAATTCTTCCTGATTTGTTGAGCTGTAAAGGGTAGCAGTCATATAGGGCTTAGCGTTGGCCAGGTCGCGGGTCTTTTTGGCATCGAGGTATTTGCTAGCGACCGCCTTGGCGCCAGTGAGATTGGCGGCCGGACTATTTACCGAGCTGTCAGCGCTACTGCCGGAGGTTGAAGTATTGGCCGCCGAGCCGCTCGAACTGTCAGTTAACGCGCTAATCTGCGCGTTTAGCGAATCAATCTTCTTTTTATTTTTCGCCTGGGCATAGAAGAAACCGCCCACCGCGCTACCCGCTATCAAGAGAACAACTAACAGTGTCCAAAGAATTTTCATCTGTCTCCTTTAGAATAATGTTGGCTATTTCTATTATAGCACCTTCACAAACCCATATAATCTTGGTATATTATTTATGTTTTGGACCCGTAGTGTAGCGGTTTAACACGCCTCCCTGCCTGTCCCGCGAAGTTCGGACGAAGTGGGATCACGGAGGGACTGTGAGAGTTATAAATTATATTTTTGGACCCGTAGTGTAGCGGTTTAACACGCCTCCCTGTCACGGAGGAGATCGCCGGTTCGAATCCGGTCGGGTCCGCCATTCGACTCGTCATTAAATTCCTCGCTCATGGTCTTCGACTATGAGAAATAAATAAAAAGTCGAATGCCCCGAGCGAAGTCGAGGGGCAAAAAGATTCTAAATTCGAACTGGCCGTCAGTCGACCGTTACGTACACCTCCGAGGTGTACGTGTTTGGTGCTCGCTACATCGGTGACTACAGAATGTTTGGGTTTGACGATTTGGGGGAAGGGAAGTATAATATAATCGTACATATTTTTATTATTCTCTATTATGGTGAAAGGATTTATTCATGATTTGGGCTATCATTACTGCCGCTGGCGGACTACTGGCTGGCGGGTTGTTGGGGTTTATCGTTCGAGGACAAAAAAACAAACGCAAACTCGAGAAAGCCAAACAAGAGCAAGAACAAGTACTCCTTAGGGCGCGTCAAGAAGCGCTCAAGATAAAAGAGGATGCCGAAAAAGAGCGTGACAAGCGCCAGGCGGATGTGCGCGAGCTTGAGGGTTCGCTGCGCCGCCGTGAAGAATCGCTTGACCGCCGAGCCGAAGTGCTCGAAAAAGACCGCTCAACGTTTCTGGAAAAAGAAAAAGAGATAGACGCCATCCAACGTGAGATTGCGAGCATCGCCAAACGCCGCCAAGATGAATTGGAAAAAGTCGCTAAACTTAAAAAGGATGACGCGCGCAAGATGGTTTTGGAACAAGTCGAGAAGGAGTATTCTACTGACATACTGTCTAAGATCCGCCATTTTAAGGAAGTACTAAGGGAGTCCTCGGAAGTAGAAGCTAGGAAGATTCTCTCGACCGCACTCCAGCGTTACGCTTCTGAGGTAGCCAGCGAACATACCACCATGTCGGTTTCTCTGCCGAGTGATGAGATGAAGGGGCGCATTATTGGCAAAGAGGGGCGCAATATCCAAGTTTTTGAAAAGAAAAGCGGTGTTGACCTCATAGTTGATGATACGCCGGACACAGTGCTTATCTCATCGTTTGACCCCGTGCGGCGACATGTCGCCAAAGTCGCTCTGGAGAAACTGATTGCCGACGGGCGCATCAACCCCTCGCGCATCGAGGAAATCGTGGATAAGGTTGAAGCAGAAACTAAAAAAGAAATGAAAGAAACGGGCGAAGCCGCCGCCGCCGAGTTGGGCATCACCGGTCTTCACCCCGATCTCGTGCGTATTGTCGGTTCGCTCAAGTATCGCACTAGTTATGGCCAGAATATACTCCAGCATTCGCTCGAGGTGGCGCGG
The DNA here is from genome assembly GCA_964359635.1 of uncultured Candidatus Saccharibacteria bacterium. Lineage (GTDB taxonomy): Bacteria > Patescibacteriota > UBA1384 > UBA1384 > UBA1384 > DATEBX01. The sequence continues at coordinate 25,422 of CAYHTS010000001.1, forward strand.
CTGGCGGCGACGCTGGCGGCAGAGATTGGCGCTGATGTTAATGTTGTCAAAAAAGCGGGACTTTTGCACGATGTCGGCAAGGCCGTCTCGCACGAAGTCCAGGGCGCTCATCACCATATATCGGCCGATATTGTGCGCAAATATGGCGTGAGCGAAAACGTTATCCACGCGGTGATGGCGCACCATGACGACGTCGAAGCTAAAACCGTCGAAGCGCTAATGGTCAAGGCGGCGGACGGCATCTCCGGCGCCCGTCCGGGAGCGCGGCGCGAGTCAGTCGAAAATTACATTCAGCGTCTGACGGAGCTTGAGAATATTGCCAATAGCTTTGAAGGTGTGGATAAAAGTTTCGCTATTCAAGCCGGACGAGAGGTGCGGATTATTGTTAGACCGGAGGAAATTGACGACTTGGCATCCGCTAAACTGGCTCGAAGCATCGCCAAAAAGATCGAGGAATCCGTGCAGTACCCGGGTCTCATAAAAATTAATGTCATTCGCGAAACCCGCTCTATCGAATACGCGAAGTAGAATAATTATTAACGCGGAAGGTCGCGGATACTGACAACGCGGATAGACGCGGATATTGGCGGGAGTCAAGGGGACGTGTCAAGGGGACGGTTCTATTTTATCCCGAACATTCGGCCTTTTGTGCTTTTTTGGCCTTTCCAATGAATAGTCGTGAATGCTACCCGAAGAACTCGGTTTTATGGTCGGCTAGCTAAACTAGCATCGACCACGCTTAGCGTGGTCGGGGATGCCGGACTCTCCCGATATCCCTTTTCGATTAGTGATCGGGATCCCGATCCCCATTGGGGCATCGGGAGAACCGCCGGCCTTCCCGACGTTACGTCGGGACGCGCTACCAAATATTTAAAGTTGGTCGGGGATGTGAGATTCGAACTCACGACCTCCAGTACCCGAAACTGGCGCCCTACCACTGGGCCAATCCCCGAAATACACTTATAGCGTCATCCTACCGTCCTCGATTATTCTCTCGATAATCTTCCGACTTTTCAATTGTTTGAGTCTTCGCTCTACTCTTCTTGCCTGCAGAATTGAAGGGTATTTTTGTGAGAAGGTTATTAGCCACGGTCCTTTTCCTCTAGTTGCACTAACTTTGTTAATATTGTGCGCAATTAACCTTTTTGTGGTATCTGACGTCGACCCTATATAATATCTTTGGCAATTAGGGCTTTTTAATATGTAGACAAAACCATCAGGGGACATATAGATTGTTAATTATTGCCGGCGGCCTTCCCGACGTAACGTCGGGACGCGCTACCAACTGCGCCAATCCCCGGATTAATTAATTACTAATAACGAATTTCTAATCAACCTAAACAATTCTCAATTACCCAATGTCCCATACAGTTTGCTTTAGAAATTACGTGAATCAAATTACTCAAGATATAGAAACACTGTTTTGTCATTGCGAGCGACCCTTGGGGGAGCGAAGCAATCTGGGCCCAGATTGCTTCGTCGTCCTCGACCCCACTGGGGTCGGGACTCCTCGCAATGACAGGGGGAAACAGTTATTTGATCTATGTAAATTAGATATTAGGACTTAGAAATTTATCCCTGGTGCCCTCGGTAGGAATCGAACCTACATCGACTCGTTAGGAGTGAGCCGTTCTATCCGTTGAACTACGAGGGCGAACATATAGATTGTACTCGGTCTTTACGATATAATCAACCTATGAACAGGGAGCAGTTAGCGAGAAAATTAGCTCTGCGGCTTGGCAAAAAGGCGAGCGATACAAAAGTGTTCGTCGAGGCCTTTTGCGAAACACTTGAGGAGGCTCTGCTCAAGCAGGAAAGGGTAGTGCTCACCGGCTTTGGGACATTTAGAGTAATCCGCTACAAACCGTCGGAGACATCCTCGGTCAGAGGAGACAGGATAATCATCGACAAGGGTGTCGCGGTGCATTTTCACGCTGGTCCCAAACTCAAAAATATTATCAACAACAAAGCATGAAAATACTCTTTATCGGCGATATTGTCGGCCGCCCGGGGCGCGAGGCCGTCAAGGCGCTGTTGCCTAAACTTAAGAATAAATACCAGCCCGACTTCATCCTCGCCAACGGTGAGAATCTAGCTTCCGGCAAGGGGCTAACCCCGAAGATTTACGAAGAGATGATAGATGCCGGTGTCGACCTGTTGACGGGCGGCAATCACATACTTAAACGGCCGGAAGTTCTAACGATTATCGATGCGCCGACTGTTAAATTGATTCGGCCGGCTAACTGGCCAGATGGCCAGCCGGGCAAAACCTTTATTGAGCTTAAGAAAAACGGCGATGAGTTACTGGTCATAAATCTCGAAGGACAGGTCTACATGGACGAGGTTTCCGAATCGCCTTTTTCCGTGGCGGACAAGTTAGTTAAAGGACGTAAATGCAAATATACGCTCGTGGATTTTCACGCCGAAGCCACTAGCGAGAAGCGGGCGCTGGCGGAATATCTCGATGGCCGTGTCGGCGCGGTGCTTGGAACTCACACTCACGTTACGACGGCCGATGTGAAGATTTTGCCGCGCGGCACCGGTTTTATTACCGATATTGGTATGACAGGAACTATTGACTCCATCCTTGGTGTTAAAAAAGAGCTGGTTATTGAACGCTTTTTAAGCGGCGAGAAAAAGGTCTTTGAAGTCGCCGAAGGCGAAGTAGAACTCAACGCCGTATATCTTGAATTGGGCGAAGACGGACTAACGAAGAAAATTAAGAGAGTCAGAGCTAGGTATTAAGCAAGCTAAAGCTTGTTCTACGATTCCCGTAGGCCACGCTTTAGCGTGTTTGCATTTCGCGTGACAATTTAGCGATTTTCGAGCGTCCGCCCCCTATGGGGGGCGGATTAGCGCGCAGAGGGGGGAGGGGTATTGACCCCGTATAATTACTTCCTGTTCTATTCGAATTACCTGCCCGAAACTGCTGTATCGTTGCAGGCGGGCATTCGCATCAAAACGGAGCGTAATAACGGGGTCTGCGCCCCGCACCGTCCGCATACACCAAATTTGGTGGTGCGGGGCTTGACAAAATTTACAAATTATGCTATCGTAGCTAATGTTCGCTAAGAATTAGAGCGAACCGACCCATAGCAGGGGCCGATTACGTAACATTGATAAGGTAGGTGATGTGTGTATGCGCGGTTCCTTCTTCACTCCGAACACAGACAGGTTCCGCACCGGCACCGCGGGCACCCGATTGATCCGTTCCGCAACCCCAACGTCGGCATCAACCCGGGACGGCTAACGCCGCCCGGTCCCGGTCGTCAGCGTCAGCGCCGACGACCCGTCAATCCATAAAGGCAGCGACACCATACGTTCCGGAAGGGGAGAGTCGTGTGTTCTCTGATACCGGTGCACGTTAGCTCCTGGTCACTTTAAGGCGGCGGCTTCAAACCTAAAGAACCAAAACCTGAAGCGATGACCAGGAGTCAAAGAACGCTACGCCGCAACAATCAGCATCTTGGCATCACAAGCTCAGTTCCCGCCGAGCGGGTAGCTTTCGTCAACCACCGGTGGACGGATCGCCGCGATGATAGCGGGAAATCTCCGGCAGGTTCGGCTTGAAGGAAACCTCTTCCGCGTCAGCCATGTCGGCGTTGGTGGTAGCACTCCATTTGCCCTTTGGGGCACATCACGGACCCCGTGTCCGTAGGAGCTACCTTCCAGCGCAGTGGCTGGCGCATCACCGAACTGGTCGGAGAACCGGGAACGAGGGCACAGAACCGCCCAGCCCTCATCCCAATCGAGCGTCGAAAGCTAATAGCTGCTCTCTAGGGCGGATAGAGCAATAGCTTGTGGCATTCGGCGCTCACTTCAACACCGTCCCTCATTAGTACGTACGGCATCATGGTATCCTTGCTGTCTGAGGAGAAAGTGCACGACGCGAATGAGGGCAGGAGCCCGGAACAGGTAAACAACACACCTGTTTCGGGCTTTTCTTTTGCCCAAAATTTCTTATTTACGTGGAACAAGAAACTATTTCCTTCTGTCATTGCGAGGAGGGCCCCGGTGGGGCCTGACGAAGCAATCTAGGCCCAGATTGCTTCACCCACGACCCCAGGATGGGGTCGTGGTTCGCAATGACACCGCTTTCTTTTTGCCTGCATTCGCGTGAGATTCGCGTATCTGATTCGAGTGATTCGTGTGATCGTTATCCTCTAGCAACCAAGATTTTTTCTTGATAAAATGAGTCCAATGAAGAGTTCCACTCAAACTATTACACCCCGAAGCGAAGATTACGCTAAGTGGTACCAGGATATTGTGGCTTCCGCCGGACTGGCGGAACATTCCGCGGTGCGCGGGCTAATGGTCATTAAGCCCTACGGCTACGCCATTTGGGAGAATATCCAAAAAGTTCTCGACGCTAAGTTCAAGGAAACCGGTACGGCCAACGCCTATTTCCCATTATTAATGCCCGAAAGCTACCTCAAAAAAGAAGCTAAGCACGTGGAGGGCTTCGCGCCGGAAGTGGCCATGGTAACGCACGCCGGCGGTAAAAAACTCGACGAACCGCTAGCCATCCGTCCGACTTCGGAAGTGATTGTCAATGAATCTTTTGCCAAGTGGATACAATCTTACCGCGACCTTCCTCTCAACATCAACCAATGGGCTAACGTCATCCGCTGGGAATTGCGCCCGCGGCTCTTTTTGCGCTCATCTGAATTTTTATGGCAGGAGGGTCATACCGCCCACGCCACTCGTGACGAAGCGGAGGCAAAAGCTCGAGAAATGCTGGAGCTTTATACTAAATTCACGCGCGACTATTTAGCAATGGCGGTAGTAACCGGTGAAAAAAGCGAGAGCGAAAAATTTGCCGGCGCCGAGACGACGCTAACGGTTGAAGCATTTATGCAAGACGGCAAAGCGCTTCAAGCCGGCACATCGCATTTCCTGGGGCAAAATTTTGCCAAGGCCTTTGATGTTAAATATCTCGATACTCAAGGTAAGGAACAGTACGTCTGGCAGACCAGCTGGGGGATGAGTACGCGTCTCATCGGTGCGCTTGTTATGGCGCACAGCGACGACAAGGGCTTGGTTTTGCCGCCCAAAATTGCTCCTCTGCAGGTTATGATTATACCGGTGAATAATGATAAGAAAATATTAGACCTTGCCGAAAAGATTGACGGAGAGCTAGAAGAGATGGGTATCAGCCACGAAATTGATGCTCGCGAGGGGCGCCCGGGTCCTAAGTATTTCGACTGGGAAAAGAAGGGTGTGCCCCTGCGCATCGATATAGGTCCTAAGGAAGTGCACGACGGTGAATTAACTTTGGCGCGCCGCGACACGGAACAAAAAGAAACTATTAAAATCTCGGGCATGGCATCGCGCGTACAAGATACTCTGAATGATATCCAGGCCGCCTTGCTGGCAAAAAACGAAAAGCTTATGGCAGAAGGCACGATGAACGCTGAAGATTGGGAGCAATTGAAGAGCTCAATCGGCAAAGGGTTTGCGAGGGGTGGTTGGTGCGGAAGCCGCGATTGTGAGGATAAGGTAAAAACAGATTTGAAAGGTACCATTCGTTGTATCACCTCCGACGGTAATACATTCAACAAGTGTGCCGTCTGCGGCGCGCCTGCCAAGCATTCTGTTATCTACGCCCGAGCTTATTAGCGTTAAGATAAGAAAATTTTATTGTCATAAGGACTGAATGCGTTGTCTGTGTATATAAAGGGAGAGGGACGTTTGGCAAAAAAACTTAATTTAATTGGAACATTTAGCACACTCGGGATAATCGTGACCGGCTTAATGGTGGGTATATTGGTAACCGCGCAAGTGCGTAGCGGGCGGCTTACCAGCCGCGCTCTTAACCCCTTAAGTTCTTTCGCGGCCTTGCGAGACACGAGGGTTAGCTTATCGACAGAAAATGAGCTCTTGGCCAATACGGTCAAAAGTTTGTCGGACGAAATAAATGTGTCCGAAAAGGACTTAAAGTTAACCGAGTATTCCAGCCGACAAAAAGTCGAACAATCGGATCAGTTGAAGGCCAGTATTGGGCTAATGCCGGCTTCCGGCGAAGGCATAATCGTAACATTAGCCGATTCCGAAGGCAGTAGTATAACCAGTAATGCTATAGCTCACGCCGCCGACATGCGCGACCTGGTCAATTTATTGTGGTCAAACGGCGCGACTGCCATCGCGGTCAACGACCAAAGAATCGTGGCCACTACTTCGATTGATTGCATCGTCAATACTGTCATGATAAATAACACACGCACCGTGCCGCCGTTTGACATTCGCGCGGTTGGTGATCGGCGAAGGTTGTTGGACGCCGTCAATAACGAAAATTTTCTGCCCGATATCCATAACCGAATAAAAAACGAGGGCTTAGGTTATAAAATATCAGAACTCAAGAGAGTAGATATACCAGCGTACACAAGTACATTTATTGTGGAACATGCCAAATGAATAAAGCCCGCGCCCTATCCTTAACTGCTATCACTATCGCTTTCGCGGTGGTTATAGGAGTGGTGGTAGGCCATCAGATAGGGATAAAGAAAGGTATCGACCAAGCGCTTGACCCCAACACTACCGAGTCGATGGCGCTTGAGGTAGCCCAACTCATAAAGGACAACCAGGATTTGCGCAAGAAACGGGATGCCCTTATCGAAAAACGCGATAAGCTTAAAAACCAATCTACCGACCGACGGAGCGCGGTAGGGGCAGTCACGAGCGACATAGAAGAATATCGCGTCATTGCGGGACTAAGCCAAGTAACCGGCCAAGGAGTAGAGGTAATTATTACTCACGAGCTAGCGCTCACTCAACTCATTGACCTAGTAAATGCCATACGCAATTCAGGGGCCGAAGCCATGGCGATAAACGGACGGCGTATTGTTGCGAGCTCTGCCTTCACCGACGGGGACCTAAAGTCGTACTATAAAATCGAGATAATTGGCGATTCAAGAGTATTGGCCGATGCATTGGGACGCAAGGGTGGCATCCTCGATCAAATCACCAATGGTAAAGTGGAAGAAAAGCAGGGGCTAGTGCTGGCATCCGTTTCGAGCTAACTTTTGATATGATGAGGATGAGGAAAATATGAACACTGTTGATATTTCAACGCGAGCTATCCTAAAAACCATCCTTATCATCGTTGGCCTTTATGCCGCGTACTATATTCGCGATATCTTGGTGTTACTTTTTGTCGTTGTGCTTCTGGCGGTGGCGCTCGAGCCGGGAATCTCCAAACTTTCGAGTTGGCGCATTCCCAGGGTCATTGGCATCCTGACGGTCTACTCATTGCTCTTCCTAGTTGTCGGATTGTCGGTATATCTAATTCTGCCGCCACTGGTTAGCCAGCTTGGCGATTTGGCCAACAATATCCCCTCTTACGTCGGGCGTTTGAGCGATGTCCAGCTATCGCAGGGGACGCTCGCGACCCAAAAAATACTCGACTCTGCCGTCCAAGGGTTGAGCAATCTTTCGGGTGGTGTTTTTAGCGCTGTCGCGACCGTTTTTGGAGGCATCTTTTCCATGCTCACGGTGCTGACTCTGACTTTTTATTTATTACTCGATGAAGGCGGTATGAGACGGGCGTTTATTGAAACCCTGCCTCTCCGCCAGAGAGAAAAAACCGCCGATATGCTCCATAAAATTGGGATTAAACTGGGTAATTGGCTGCGAGGCCAACTAAGTTTAATGCTCATTGTCGGTGTCGCGACGGGGGTGGGGCTTGGCATCCTTGGAGTACCGTACGCGCTTGCTCTGGGCCTATTAGCGGGGCTGCTGGAACTAATTCCGGTCATAGGTCCTATTATCGCGGGGTTGGTGGCGGTACTGATTGCTTTTACCAGCGGGGCGATGGTTTGGCAACTTATTGCGGTCGTCGCGCTGTTTGTCCTAGTACAACAGTTAGAAAATCAAGTTCTGGTGCCAAAAATTATGAATAAAGCTATTGGCGTTTCGCCTATTGTCATCATTGTCGCGATTTTAATCGGCGGGAAAATATTAGGCCTTGGCGGCGCCATGCTCGCCATCCCCGTTGTCACCGTCCTCTCCGTGATCTCCAGTGAATATATCTACGGCGCGCGAGGCCGAAACAGCACTACCCAATAAGCTTAACCCAAAAGGCCACCTACGAGATGTCCTTTTTTGGTTGGGAAATATTTTGTATATTTGTCCTGCCAAGTGGGGCTCTATTATCAACAGATGTCCCACTTCGCCCCAATAGGGCTCCACGGGACTGCGCCCCGCCTAGCGGGGCTTGGTGGGCGTGTCCAGACTCGAACTGGAGACCTTCTGCGTGTCGAGCAGACGCTCTAACCAACTGAGCTACACGCCCCCAACTACGTCCACGATTTCATCGGGACTACGCTGGGCAAGCATTGTTTCACAATAAACTGCTTGTCCCGCGAAGCCCAAGTGTAACGAGTGGCGAAGTGGGAAGCTACACGCCCTTGTGTCCCTTGTATTCTAGCATTATGCAATGCTCCTGTGAAGGAGAGGAGGCCTAGATCCCTCGTTCGTCTACTAACGAAACTCGGGATGACCCTGCTGGGGAGATCCCTCGGCACTGCTGGCGCTCGGGATGACCCTGCTGGGGAGATCCCTCGGCACTGCTGGCGCTCGGGATGACCCTGCTGGGGAGATCCCTCGGCACTGCTGGCGCTCGGGATGACCCTGCTGGGTCATTTTACTTGATAGATGAAGATATTGGTTTTTTCGCGGCCGACGGTAAGTTTTTTAATCGGTTGCCAATCGGGCAAAGGGAAGCCGCGGGTGATGATTTTGGTGCCGACGCGCGCCTCTTTTTTTATTTTAGGTAGGAGGGTGAGAAGCATCTTGGGCAAAAGATAGATAAAAATATGGGTGGCTTGACCAAGGTCTGCCTCAAAAACCGAGGCGTAATGGATTTTGACTTTGCCGTGCGAAAACAGTGTGCGGAGGCGGGAAACGAGGTAGGGAAAAGGACTCAACTCATAACCGACGGTATTGGTATTATATTGTTTACGCGCCGCGATCAGCAGGTTGCCTGTACCGGAGCCAAGGTCCATAAGAGTGCTTTTGGGAGTCAGGGCAATGCTTTTTATTATCTCATGGCTTGTCGCGAGACCGGTATGGACCGGCGGCGAGCCGCCGAGGATTGCGATAATATTCGAAACCGCCCAGAGCGCCAATCCGAGTACCAGCAGACCAAAAATAATAAATAGAAAACTCCCCACTAGGTTATGGTAATATAAAGGGAGAATTAATAAAAGTGACCCAGCAGGGTCATCCCGAGCGCCAGCAGTGCCGAGGGATCTATTAATAAGCAAG
>CAYHTS010000002.1:0-4904 GCA_964359635.1 uncultured Candidatus Saccharibacteria bacterium
AAGGCCTCTGGCACCTTCACCCACAACTCCGGCGAAGTCATCTTCGATGGCTCTGCTTCTACCATCAGCGGCTCCACTACCTTCAATGATTTAACAGCATCTACCGCCGGTCAGACCCTCACCTTCACCGCCGGCACCACTCAAACGGTAGGCGGCGCCCTCACCCTTGCTGGAACATCAGGCAATTTAGTTACCCTGGCGTCATCTTCCACCGGCAATGACTGGAATATTATCAACAATGGCGCGTCGAGTACCGCCCAGTACCTAAACGTATCTGACTCCAATCTTACTGGTACCAGCATCTTTGCCTATAACTCAACTAATGGCGGCGGTAACTCTGCTAGTTGGGTCTTCCCTAACAGCTATACTGTCGCATTGACCAACGGTTCCATTAACTCCTCCCAGCTTATCCCCGGTACTAGCTATGGCCATACTCTTACGCTCTATGACTCCAACGGGGCTATCGCCACTGGTTTGAATGGCGATGTCAACCTCACCTTTTCCGGCAACAGCTCATCTAACGGTTATGTGCCGACCGCCACCGACAAAAACTCTGTCGCCCAGCAGTTCGGCGACGCGACAACTCTCACTTTCACCGCCGGTGTCGCCACCACCAATGTTGTCCTTTATAAGGCCGAGAGTAGCTCGTTTACGCTCACTGACGCCAACAGCATAACCGGCTCCGCGACATTTACCACTCTATCTCTATCGGGCACTATCAGCGCTATTGCCGATACCGTTACCGGCAATGCGACTTATTCCAACGGCAATACAAACCTAACCCTTACTCCCACCCGCGCCACCTCGGTTAAGGTGTCCAATACCGACACTTTTTCGGGCGCTAGCTATGAGGCGCTAACATCTCTTACCGCCAGCGGCTCTTCCTACACCAAAGCGTGGTCATTATCTGATGGCGACGGCGCCAAGACGGTTTACGCCAAATATCAGGATGCTTACGGCAATGAGTCGGCAAATGCATCGAATAGTATTACACGCGACAATACCGGCCCGACGGTCGCCAGCGCTTATGGTTATGATGTGGCGAATCCGTCCACCAATACCTACGCTATACTGGTATCTTTCCAGCCGGCGACTGACGCGGCGAGCGGCATAACAAACGCCGGCGAGATCGCCTCGTATGCCGTTAAGCGAAACAACGAATCGGTCACGGTCGATAACGCGACTAGCTACACGACCGACAAGAGCGGCGCCAAGGTGTTCTACGTCCTTGACTCGGGATTGCAACCGAACATTGACTACACTTATGCCGTAAGCGTTAAGGATGTGTTGGGCAATGTGGCAGAGACGAAGGCGACCGTGGCGCCCACAACCGCGAACCTCAAAGCGGGGAAGGATGTCGCGTCCACGACTATCAGATTATCGTCCTCATCCAATCAGCAAGCCCTTATGAAAGAGCTGGGCAAACTGGAACTTTCTAAAGCCGAAGCCAAATCAGACGCGTCATCGGCCAAAAAAGATGAGGTAACGGGGAATATTAGCTGGTTGAGCAGCATCCCCGCCACCAGCCAGGTATTCTACGGCCCGGGCAAAGAAATGTCATATCAAACCGAGCTTGACACAGGGTTGAATACTTCGCACCAAGCTGTATTAACCGGACTCAAGCCCGATACGACTTATACTTATAAGGTTGTCTCGAAAGACGCTAACAACAACACGGCGGAAATTTCGGGGCAATCCCTTAGGACCGGCAAAGCCGAGAGTAAGGAATCGATACTCCAGGTCATAGTTAAGAAGATAATCGGTCTCTTCAATGAGGTCTGGGGCGCGGTTAAGAGCTTCCTGTCCTTTGGGCGCGCTTCGGCCGCCGCGACGGGTAACATCTATGTCATTGATATTTCAACCCAGTCGGCGCCGGCGCACTTCATATCATGGCCCAAGGGCATGGGCAGTGTCTCGCTCCAACAGTGTTCGCCGGCCTGTTCGACCGTCACCACCACCGGCGCTAACTTCTTTGTGGCGACCAATGTTAAGGCCGGCACTGGTTATAGTTACAAGGTCGGTTCGTTGGCGACGAACCATGATAGCGCGCCGGTTAAAACCCCGGAGATTACCAAGATTAACGCTAAGGCCTTGACTACCGGCGCTATCATCACCTGGCGCACCGATAACGAGCCGTCAACAAGTTTGGTTAACTATGGCACAAGCGCCGCGGCCGAGTCGCAAAGCCCGAAGGACCCATATTTCAACCAAAGCCACACGGTTTACCTCAATAACCTAAAGCCGCAAACTACCCATTACTTCAAAGTCGCGAGCGCCAATAAAAGCGGTACTGGCGTTTCGAGCGACCTGCAGACATTCACGACACAGAAGTCCGAATCACCCGAATCCATCTTCGAACAGATAATCAGCGCGCTGGCGCGCGCCTTCAAGGTGTTTGAGGTTTGGATCAACGAATGATATCGCACGCGAATACACACGAATTAGTCCCTAATCAACGCTCGAATGGCGGATAGAGTGTAGTTGGATGCTAGATGAGAACTTTCTATCTTCTAGTGTCATCCTGAGCGACCGAGGCGGCGAGGGAGTCGAACGGATCTGGGCCCACCTGCCCGACTGTGTCGTTCAGGCGGGGATTCTTCGTCCAGCTGGGACTCAGAATGACAGATTGGATATACTAAATACTTCAGGGGGAATTATGAAAAACGGATTGGTTATAAGGATTACAGCATGGCTACTGCTCATAGGTGGGATGATTATCGCTCTGGCATTTTTGATAGCCAGCATTGCCGTACTTATATATTTCCCCCAAGGCAACTGGGTAAAAAAGGTATCAGTCGCTCTCGGCGCCTTGGTAGCGTCCGGGGTTGTCGGAATAATAGCCGTAGGCATATATGAAATGATTATAAAGCTGGTGGATAAAGATGAGCCGTCCCCACCCAGTAACCACACAAAAATCTCACCGCCGTTGGCGGCTAATTAGGGAACAAGGCAATAATGGCAGACAACATACCGGCGATCGAGGTAAGAAGTATTACAAAGGACTATAAAGTTGGACGATTTGTCAAAGTAAAAGTCCTCAAAGGTGTAAATCTCACAGTCGAAAGAGGTGAGTTTGGCGTAATTTACGGCGCGTCCGGTTGTGGCAAATCAACACTGCTTGGCTTGATAGGCGGCTTGGAGCCGCCGACGACGGGCGAGGTGGTGGTTGAGGGACAAGATATTAACAAACTCAAACCCAAACAGGCGTCGGCCTTCCGGTGTACGCAGGTTGGCATTGTATTTCAGCAATTCAACTTGGTGCCAACCTTGTCGGCTGAAGATAATATTGCCTTGCCGCTTCTACTTGAGCGAGTCAAGCGGGGCGAGGCGCTCAAGAGGGCGCGTGAGATACTAAAGATAGTCGGGCTAACGGAGCGCGCCAAACACAAACCCTCCGCGCTGTCTGGCGGCGAACAGCAAAGAGTGGCTATCGGACGCGCCATCGTCTCCAATCCGCCAATACTCTTGGTAGATGAGCCGACCGGCAACTTGGATTCGGAAAACGGTCGTGTGGTGATAGACATCTTACGTAAGATACACAGCTGGGGCAAAACCATTATTCTGGTTACCCACAACCGCGACTTTGCCAAATATGGCAGTAAGATATACACCATGAGTGACGGGCGCATAACGGGCTCATCGGCAGGTCAGACCAGCCGCTGGCGCGAGAAAGAGGGTGATACTAACCTACGACCGTACGATGGCAAGAAGTCCATAGGCGGCCTAACTCGTTGGGAAGTGATGCGCGTTGCCAAGTCGCATTTTTTAAGCAATAAATTAAGGGTTATATTTACGACTATGGGAGTGATGCTCGGCATTGGCTCAATCGTCGCGCTGGTTTCTCTCGGAGTTGGTTTGCAGAGAGTAACTTCGAATCAAATAGCGTCGTTTAACGCGCTGGTGAGTGTCAGCGTAACAAAAACGCCCAATTCAGCCCTGCCGCTCGACGAAGGCGCGGTCGCCAATATCAAAAAGCTTGAGCATGTGAAATTGGTTAGTCCCCAGGCCGTTATGCCGACCAAGGGCACATTTGAAGGAACAACGACCTCGCTACTTTTAACCGGCATTAACAGCGACGCGTTTGATTTTGAGGAAGTGAATGTCGTAGCGGGTGATAAGAGTGGCGTGGTTATCAATAAGGCCACGGCTAAAAGCTATAATATAAGAGAATATAAGTCGTTGGTCGGGAAAAGCATTTTGTTGGACCTGCTACCGCTGGCAACCGATGACGACGCTTCCAGTATGGTCGCCCAGTTGCTCGCCTCGGCTGATAAGAATTCGAAACTCGAGCTTGATATAACCGGGGCTTCTGATGATGAGCTGATAGCCGGGGTTTACGCTCCGCTTGACAAGGTTATGAAGGCGGCGGGACTAAAGGAATACACGTCCATAAAAGTCCAAGCCGAAGACAGAAAATTTGTTAAGGATATTCGCTCACAGATCGAAGATATGGGCTTTGCCACAACATCGGTTGTTGATATGATCGACCAAGTAGATAGGGTCTTTACCATAGTTCAGGTCGCGTTGGGCACCATCGGCGCGATCGCCCTCATTGTGGCTCTCATAGGCATAATCAATACTATGACGCTGGCTCTTCTGGAGCGAACCCACGAGATCGGCATACTAAAAGCGGTGGGCACATCAAACGGCGACATCAGGAGGATATTTCTTTACGAGTCAGCGCTTTTTGGGCTAATTGGTGGAATACTAGGTGTCGGTTCGGCGTGGCTTGCGGGACAGGGTATAAATTCATTGCTTGATTATATGGTGCGCACCGCAGGCAGTAAGGATATCATACATATATTCATCACGCCACGAACCTTTGCCATAGAAATTGTATTTGTATCAGTATTCGTGGCAATGCTCGCCGGATGGTACCCCTCGCGCCGCGCCGCCCGTCTCTC
>CAYHTS010000002.1:5004-19108 GCA_964359635.1 uncultured Candidatus Saccharibacteria bacterium
GGGAGGAAAGTCCGAGCACCTAGAACAATCGCTGTTGCGAAACCCGCCTCCGAAAGGAGTCGGGTGAATGCAACCGGTCGTGAGGCCAGGGACAGTGCAACAGAAACATACCGCTAACCCCGCTCCGCGGGGCAGTAAGGGTGAAATCGTGTGTTAAGAGCGCACGCATGCCAGTGGTGACATCGGCATGGTGAAAACCCAGCGTGGTGCAAGGCAAGTGGACCGAACTGTCGCTGATCAGCCTTCGGGCTGGCCATAACCAACTGTTCGTTGAGACGGTAAGGTCTTGCCGCTTAGATAGATGAGTGCCACCCCGCTTTGCGGGGAACGAAACTCGGCTTATTTGACTGTTAAGGCACTTTTGCGCCTCAAGGCGCAAAAGATCACACGAATGCACTCGAATGGGTCGCGAATAAACACTCGAATCCAACGAACATCAGAGTTAACATCTATTAATACTTGCGTGAATCAAATAATTTTTCCCTCCGTCATAAAACAACCTTCCTGGGTGGCTAATAAACCAATAGATACAGAATTTATTTAAGTACTTTTTTCAAATACTGGCCGGTGAGAGATTTAGTATTTTTTGCCACCTGCTCGGGTGTGCCAGAGGCAATTATCTCGCCGCCCTCATCACCGCCGCCGGGTCCCATATCAATTATCCAATCGGCTGACTTAATAACGTCGAGATTATGCTCTATAACAAGAACAGTATTCCCGCGGTCAACAAGTTTTTGAAGTACCGCCAGGAGCTTTGAGGTATCCTCAAAATGCAGGCCCGTGGTGGGCTCGTCTAGAATGTACAGCGTTCGCCCCGTATCGTTGCGACTAAGCTCGGTCGCAAGCTTAATACGTTGGGCCTCACCGCCGGAAAGCGTAGTAGCTGATTGGCCAAGCGGCACGTAACCCAATCCAACCATTATAAGTACCTGCAGTTTGCCGGCTAATTGTCGGCAATCGCCAAAAAATTTGGCGGCATCGTCAACTGTCATATCTAGGATATCGGCAATAGTTTTGTCCTTATAAGTGACTTCCAGCGCTTCACTGTTATAACGTTTGCCATGGCATTCTTCACATGGTATGTAAACATCCGGCAGGAAATGCATCTCAACTTTTATAAGTCCGTCGCCGTGACAGTTCTCACAGCGCCCCCCTTTAAGATTGAAACTGAAGTGGCTCAAGGTGAAGCCCTTGAGCTTAGCATCGCTTTGCGCGGCAAAAATTTCTCGAATAGGTCCAAAGAGCCCTGTATAGGTTGCTAGGTTGCTTCGGGGGGTGCGGCCGATAGGCGACTGGTCAATATTGATGGCTTTATTGAACAGCTCCAGACCCTTTATGGCTTTATGCTTTCCAGGTTTTGATTTGGCGCGGTAAAAGTATTGAGCAACTTTTTTACCGAGAATGTCATAAATGAGCGTTGACTTCCCACTACCCGAAGCGCCGGTCACACAAACCAGTAATCCTGTCGGAATATTGGCGTCGATGTTTTTGAGGTTAAACTCGGTGGCGCCGACAATATGAATATTAATACCGTTATTGGGACGTCTTATCCTTGTGGTCGTAATAATTCTTTTCCCGTTGAGATAAGCTGCTGTCAGCGACCTCTTACTTCTAAGAATACTTGGCAGGTTACCGGAGGCTAATACTTCACCACCAGCGACACCAGCCAATGGGCCAATATCGACTATATAGTCAGCCGAACGGATGATGGACTCGTCGTGTTCGACGACTATAACGGTATTACCCTTGTCGCGAAGCATTTTTAGCGTTGTAACGAGCTTCTCCGTGTCCTTCGGGTGGAGCCCGATAGATGGTTCGTCGAGAATATAGATTACTCCCGACAAGCTACCACAAAGCTGTGTCGCCAGGCGTATCCTTTGTGCTTCGCCCCCCGCCAAGGAATCGGCTTGTCGGCCAAGCGTAAGATACGAGAGACCGACTTCCTCCAGGAATTTTAGACGCGTAATGATTTCGGAGATAATCGGCTTGGCGATTTTCGCGGGTCTGGGAGGAAGTTTTATCTGTGACAGATAAGTTTTGGTGTCCAATATGCCCAATGAATTAATATCCGTGATGTTCTTGCCATCAATGAGCACGCCCAGGGCGTCTATACGCAATCTCCTTCCCTTGCAAGTTTCGCAAACCCTCTCCACCATATATTTCTCGATAGTAGAACGAAGATATTCCGAGTCCGTTTCCAGATAACGACGCTCTAAATTTCTAACTACTCCCTCAAACTTCTCATCGCCAAAAAGAACATTGGATTTGGCAATATCGGTAAGTTCTTCTACGGGCGTATTTAAACTAAATGAATGACGCGACGATAGTTCGCGCAGAGTTTTTTCGTACCAAGCGGTTTGGTTCGTCATTCTCGCCCACGGCCGTATGGCGCCCTCGGCTAAGGTCAGTCGCTGGTTAGGAATAACAAGATAAGGGTCGATAACTTTTTTTAGTCCGAGTCCGTGGCAATCCTGGCACGCCCCTTGAGGGCTGTTAAAAGAAAAGAGCCGCGGGCTAATCTCCGGCAGGGTTATATGTCCCTTGGGGCAGGTGTAATTTTCCGAAAAAGACAGGTTATTCTTGCTCATCATAAAATAGACCGAGGTTTTGCCTCCGCCAAAAACCAAGCTCTTCTCGAGGGATTTTTTCAGACGTGTAATTTCTGTGACCTTCTTGAGTTCCTTGGTATCGAAGGTGTCTATAACAATCTCAACATCATGGGCGACACTTGGGTCGAGATCGAGAGCCGTAAGGTTATCGCGGTCAAAGAATTTGCCGTCGATGCGGCTCCGTGCGTATTTTGAGTTTTTGAGTTTTTGGGCTATTTTCAACAGTTTGCTTACCGACCTCTCTCCGACGGCAATAGGCGACAGGATGAGTATTTCTTCCTTGTGATTATTGGTACAGGCGGTGACGAGCTCGAAGATCTCCTCACGATTATTTTTTATTAGAGGAGTACTGCAGATTGGACAGTGCGGCTGTCCGGCTCGGGCAAATAGCAGACGCAGGAAGTCGTAAATTTCCGTAAGCGTGCCTACTGTCGAGCGTGGTGAGCGGCTGATGGACTTTTGGTCTATGGCAATGGCGGGACTTAGTCCCTCGGCGCTATCGATGTCGGGTTTGCTCAGTACGCCTAAAATCTGCTTAGCGTATGTTGAGAGATTCTCGACATAACGCCGTTGCCCTTCGGCGTATATGGTATCGAAGGCCAAACTCGACTTGCCCGAACCAGAGAGACCGGTAATGACCGTCAGCGTACCTTTGGGGATATCAACGTCAATATTCTTTAGGTTGTTGGTGCGCGCGCCACGGATCTTTATATATTCTTTCATAGTAATATTATTGGCACTAAACGGGAAAATCATACCAGCTTTGTCAAGGATAAGCAAGGGGTATGCGGGGACGCGGATTGTCGCAGATTGACTGATGACGCGGATATACGCGGATATAGGAGAATTGTAGAACAAGCTTTAGCTTGTGAGTGACAAGGTAAACCTTGTTCTACGGGGGGTGACACGTTCCCGCCTGTATTAATGGTCGGGCAAGAAAGCGTGGCCTACTGCTATCAGCTATTCGGGTGCTGATTTGAGGTCTATTCGCGCGCATTCGAGCGATACGGCGAGTTTACGCGTCGGGGCTTGACAGCTGGGAGGTATATTAGGTTATGTTAGAGTTACTAGCTTATTATTTATCATTATTAATTAGGGAGGCGGAGGAGGTGTATGAAGGAAAATGAGATACATACGATAGTCGGTTCGGATGTCAAACTAACGGGAACTATAAAAGATACCAACGATATCGTGGTCCACGGTAATATTGAGGGTGAGGTTTTATCGGAGCAGAATGTCGTTGTCGAGGAACATGCTAAGGTTAAGGGACCGGTGACAGCGCAGGCAGTCAGTGTTTCCGGTGAAATAGAAGGAACGGTCAAGGCGTTTGACAAGCTTGAGATTCACCCCTCCGGTCAAGTAAAGGGCAATATCCAAACCAAAGACCTAATCATCCACTCCGGCGCTCGATTTATTGGCAAAAGCGATATGGTTTCCGATGGTGGCCGCGTGGATGCGGAAGATGCCGGGCCCGCGATCGAAGAGGGAGAGGAGGAGCAATCTACCGAGCAGAACAGTAACGACGACGAGTCGGTTGTTGTTGAAGTGGACGAAGAGAGTTAACTTGCTCCTTATTGTGAGTGGATGGAGGGGCAACAACCCTGCCTAGTATATGTATTATTATGTTTTCGAACAGCCCCATACCAACGTTGACCGCAAGGTAAACGATAAGGTGAGGATGCATCTTACCGGATTTGGCATAGCCGGCGAGTTTTGTGTGTCTTCTCCGGCTAGAAGCGCCGAAGAGCTGGTCGATATGGGTCTTAGGAAAGGAGTGGGCACGGTGGTAGCGGTCGGCAGCGAGAATCATATAAACCGCGTAGTAAATACCTTAAAAGGCCTGGAGAGGGGTTTGCACCGCGATATAGTATTGGGCGTTATACCGACTGACAAGGAGTCATCATTACGGGAACGCCTTCGGTTACAAAATATTCAGGAGGCCTGTGAAGCGCTCAAATATCGTCGCTTTACGACGGTTGACGTAGGATACATTGAGGGGGCGAGCTACTTTTTGACAACAGCTGAAATTCACACTAGTCGGCCAACAGTCATCAGCATTAAGGCCGACAGGTGGGAAAGTGAGGCCAAAATCACCGACCTAACTATATTTTCAGATCTCACGTTCAGTTTTTTCAATAGCCAGAAATCAAAAGGGCTTATGGACAAGTGGGTAACTTGGCTTACTAACAGCCGTAGTGTAGAGGATAAGAGTGTGAGCTTATTTCGAGCAAGGATAATACGAGTTTCCGGAGAGGCAATTTTGCCAGTTACTGTCGAGGGCACAGTTGTGGCAAAAACGCCGGTTGTGGCATATAAAATGGCCAAGGCCTTGAAATTAATAGTTAAACGTGATAGATTTACACCGATGGACGAAGATAAGAATAAGGAGTCAGAATAATCGAGAAAAAAGTTAATCGCGAGATTACTGCGCCGGAATTGCTGGTAATTGATAATGCTGGCAAACAATTAGGTATAAAAAGTATCTTCGAGGCGTTGCGTTTGGCAGAAGATGTCGATCTTGACCTAGTAGAAGTCGGGCCTAATTCTCGCCCTCCAGTTGCCAGAATAATGGACTACAGTAAATATCGCTACGAACTAGAGAAGAATCAAAGCAAAAAAAAACGCGGGAGCGAAATCAAGGAAGTTAGGTTGTCATTGGAGATTGGCGAGCACGACTGGCGAGTGAGGATTAACCAAGCTACTAAGTTTCTAAATGATGGCAATCGGGTAAAGTTAACGCTCAAGCTTGCTGGAAGGCAGATGTTATTTAAGGACAAAGCCATTGATAAGATGAATGAATTCAAGAATGCCTTGGGCGCCAGCTACGAGAGCGTGCCTCAAAGATTTGGTCCAAGATATGTTGCGGTTATTATTAGAACCATTAACGATGAAAAACAAAATTAAACTGCCAAAGTCGGTGGTAAAAAGAATTAAGCGGACTACTCGACGCGGCAATGTTGTTGTGCTGGGTATGAGCTCGCAACATTTGGCAACGAATAAATCTAAGCGCCGACGGACCCTGGCAAAAAATAGCAAGAATCTTTCGGCCGCGGATTATAAAAGATATAAGAAATTAGTTTAATATGGCAAGAGTTAAAAGAGGCGTCACCGCCCACGCAAAACATAAGAAGATTCTAGACGCGACCAAGGGCTATCGCCATGGACGCAAGAGTGTCTTCAGACATGCCAAGCAGGCTGTTCTGAAAGCGGCGGAAAACCGTTATCGCGATAGCCGCAACAAGAAGCGCGTGGCCCGACGCGGTTGGATTGTGACCATTAACGCCATGCTCAAAAAGCACGATATGGCATATAATACTTTTATAAATAAACTAAATAAGTCAGATATTGGTCTCAATCGCAAGGTTTTAGCTGAACTCGCCGTTAAACACCCCGAGGAGTTTGACAGAGTTGTCCTAATGGTTAAGGGTTAAAAACTCGCACGCGAATACGCGCGAATGGCTCACACGAAAGCTTCACTCGAAAAGGCGGTCGGGAGAGTCAAGTTTGGGCTTAGATAATCCATCGAGATGTGTTTTATTTGCATAGGTTCATATAGATACCGTACACATGGAATATATAGGAGATTCCATACTAAGTTCTCGTTACACGTGATAAAATGGATCTATGAAGATAACCTTCTATGGTGCGGCTGAAGAGGTTACGGGTTCGTGCTATCATATTGTTTTGAATGGAGGAGGAGAGCTGTTGGTTGATGCCGGCTTTTACCAAGACGCGGGTTTTATGAGTAAAAATTATAAGTTGCCGCCGCTCGACTGGAATAAGATATCTCATATTGTACTTACTCATGGACACCTAGACCACTGTGGCCGTCTACCGGCGTATTATAAGGAGGGCTTTAGGGGAAAAATTATCGCGACACCGCCAACCAAAGATCTAGCGCGCATACTGTGGCTTGATAATGCTAGAATTCTAGCGGAACACGCCAATATAGAAAGGCAGGAGCCGCTTTATAGCGAGGATGACGCCCTGGGAGCAATGGAACTTTTTGAAACACACGACTACGGCCAACCATTATCTGTCGAGGGTAGCGAGATTGTATTAATCGACGCGGGCCATATAATAGGTTCCGCGTCAGTCAAGATTTCAGAGGCCGGCGCGGCGGTGGTTTTCTCCGGCGACCTTGGCAACTCTACCAATGAAATGGTTGACGACTCGGTTTATCCCGGGCCCGCCGACGCTGTGATTATGGAGTCCACTTATGGCGACAGAACTCACGAAGCGCCGCCGAACGGCCAGGACCTACTTAAAAATATCATACTCGATATTATCAAGCGTCGAGCAACTCTTCTAATTCCGGCGTTTGCTATCGAAAGAAGCCAAAATCTCATTTACGACCTCAATGATCTGGTAGAAAGCGGCAAAGTGCCGGCATTGCCGGTCTTTCTTGACAGCCCAATGGCTATTGACGTGATAGAGGTTTTCAAGAAACACAAGCAATATTTAAGCGATGAGCTATTGGGGCATTATAAAAAAGGCGACGACCCGTTCCTATTTTCCAAACTTCAACTAACCGAATCGAGCATTGAGTCAAAGAAAATTAATATTATGCCAGGCCCGAAGGTTATCGTTGCCGGTAGCGGGATGATGAATGGAGGGCGGGTGATTCACCACCTGAAGAGGGTACTGCCAGATGCTAATAGTACTGTACTTATAGTTGGCTACCAGGTTGATGGAACACTTGGGCGAAGGGTTCAGAACAAAGAAAGGACAATCGTTGTCGATGGACGCCGTGTGCCTCTCCGTTGCGAAGTTATTAAAATAGAAACCTACAGTGCCCATGCCGACCAGACCCAGCTATTAGGTTGGTTGGGTAGATTTAGTCCTAAACCCAGCCAGGTTAGATTGGTTCATGGCGACCAGATTTCACTTCACGCCTTTGAGCAGATGGTGGCCGAGAAACTAGGCATTACCGCGCGACCGGCGCGCTACGGCGAGACCCTCGAAGTTTGAATGCTTTATATAAATAGTAAATAATTATCACAGTCAAAACGGCGTCCGGGATGTTGAAGACCGGCCAAGGGCCTATATCGAAATAATCAATGACACCGCCGTACCAAACGCGGTCGAGAGCGTTGCTTAGTCCGCTTGCGATTATTAGCAGGACCGGAATAGGAAGAGATGTCTTTTGGCGCGCGCCCAGCCATATAGCCCCGATAATTATGAGCCCCGATACAATAATCAGCAACCAATTAGGCAGAGGCACACCCCATGAGGCGCGAGTATTAACCAGAAGCATGCTAGAGCCGTGGGAAAATAGTAAATAGTGCAGGATCTGGACGAGTAATAAATAAGATGGGGCTATTAACCAGTTCATTTTGAGCAACCGCGGCAGTAGGCGGCGGCGGGATAGGCGTTGAGGCGAAGCTTGTTGATGGGCTTATGACAAGCCGGGCATATACCGTACTTGCCTTTTTCGATTCTCTTAAGAGCGGAGTCAACCTCTTTTTTCTCCTTGCGCATGGTTTCCTCGAGCGCCAAATTTTCTCCGACAATCTCAACCTCCTGGGCGTTGTCATCAGTGCTCGATCCAATATCCTGATATTTTGAAACGCGCGCGATTTCTTTTTCTAATCGCTTTTGTTCACTCTTCAGTTCCTTTTGTTTGTCTTGGGTGTACGCGTCAAATTCGGTCATCACCTTTATCTCCCGGCTTGGCTATGTTATACTTTTATAATAACGCGAATGGTAATGAATGCAAGGCGAGAGGCCGCTTAGCTCAGTTGGTAGAGCGCTGCACTCACATTGCAGATGTCACTGGTTCAAGTCCAGTAGCGGCCACCAAGTCCCGTCCTCGGGACGCAGTCGCGTGGCGAACGAAGCGAGTTTTACGCGACACTCTGTCGAGAGCCCAATCCCGTAGCACGTCAAGCACCGTCTTCCGCCATTTGGAAATACGCATCAAAGTACGATGCGTTTATTGTATCATTTTATACCCGTTAAATTTTCTACAAATACTCACGATCGCGAAATATGCAGAAGATTTAACGGGTTAACTTTGAAGTAATCAAATTAGCAAGTATTATAGAGTTCAGATTGGGGTGCATTATCCTCTATAAATCAGTAAAAGTATTGTAGTATTGTTGAGCTGGACGTGGGGTAATGACAATTCGTGTCATAAGGAGGGGATACGTTGTTTTACGATAACTTACAAACAAGTTTTTGGCTTTCTTGTTATAAGCTGATGAAACAGGAAACCAACGGCGATACTCGTCAGGGTAATAAGTGCTACAACGGTGTATTTAGTATCTCTATTAGTATCGCTAGCACCGGCGACGAGGGGAGGGGCGGTATTGGTATCTTGAGGTGCTGTTGTGATACCGGTTGTTGACGATTGCGATGCGATGGTTTCTGTTCTGGCATCTTTATTAACGGGCGTATCTTTGAGTGAGGTAGGAGTATTTGTATCGCTTTGTGGAGATACGGCCGGCGGCGGGATACTATTAGTTGTTTGCGCTTCAATGGGTTGGCAGATTGTGTCAAATGTTGCCGGTGAGAGTAATAAGGAACTCCCGCCTCGTTGCCAGCCATTTACTTCACCGTCGTGCACTTGCTTATAAGATGCGCCGAGTGGTGAGTATTGCCATTTACCGGCATCGAGTTGCCAGTAGGACCAGTAGTCGTCCTTGACGCCGGCATCGCTAAACGATTTGGCGCGCTCGCCGTCGAGCACGATAATGAAGCCGTTATCAAGCGTCGGATTCATATTAGCGCGCCTTAGCAACTCTAAACCGGTAATACTCGATTCATCAAAGCTTACGCACGACTGTGCAGTATCACCACTGCCGTGTCTAATGACAACTCCGGCACGAGCGGCTCTGGCAGCCGATGGCACTATCAATATAGTTGGTAAGAACAATAATAATGCCAGCACTTTTATGTATCTTCGCCAAGCAAGGGAAAGCGAGGAGCCGAGCATTATGCCGCCGATTGCCAGCACAATAAGTAGCGGTATCCCCGTTAATGTATTTGAGCCGCTGGGTGTTTCATCGTTCGCGCCCAAAATAGCGTTATCAGTATCGGTGTAAGTTGATGTATTATCTGTTGCCGGCAAAGGGGTCTCGGCGGTAAGCGATTTTAACGCATCGGGATGGGGATTTGCATTGGGCGTTGGTTGAGATGGTACGGTATTACCGATCACCGGAGCCGCTTCTCGGCTCGTTATAGTCAGAACCGGTTCGGGGGCGGGGGCGGTCGGAACGGATTGCGATACGGGTGTAGGCGGTGTAATTGTGTCGAATGTGACTAAATTGCCGCCGTGCCAGCCAAGCGGTTTGCCGGAAAGCGCAGGCACGACAACGGCTGTTGTCCAAACAGGATTCATAGCGCCCCAAATCGAGGAAAAGTTATAAGAACCATCGGATTGGCGTAGGCCCATCAGATCGTCGAAGATCGAAGCGCCGCTAACGAGCCAATACGGATCGAGTGGAGTTTCGCCAAGAGCATAAATCGCCTGGACGGTATAGGCATCGGAAAAGGCATCGGATGCGGTAGTCCAGATATTGGTGTCGTATCTTATGCCACCCGAAGATAATTGGAGGTTTTTTAGGTATTGCCTAGCATAGCTCATGACGACCGATTGGTTGTCGTAACCGGACGCGGCCAAAGCCATAATGGCCTGGGCGGTGATATTGGACTCCGTCCCCCAGCCCGAGTCCCAACCGCCGTCGGCTTTTTGTTGATTGACAATGTAGGCAACAACACTGCTCGGTATCGTCGCGTCGTATGACGATAGCGCTAACACGCCAAATATCGTGCTAACGATATCGCTCCCGATAATTCCACTTGCGGCATCGGTGCTATCCTCGAGCTTAACGGCTAAATCGCAGCCGCCGTATGCTCGCGGATTTTTTCCTTGGGCGGCAATCGATAATATCGTGCGCTCAATATCCGTTACGGCCGTAAGTTGGCACGCAAGCCCTTCTATGTACGAGTTTAAGCTAGGTTCTCCCAGTGAATCAGTGTGGTAATCCGCGCTCGAAAAGGCAATTGACCCCCAGCCGCTAACAATAGGCGAAACGCTAGCTTGCCCTTCTTCCTTGATACCGCCGGATGACGGGTCTTGGTGGGATTGCAGATAACCTAAGGATTCTCTGATCTCCGGTTGTTGGGCGCGAGCAAAGGTACCGCCTCCTCCAACTAAACCAACAAAAATAGCGCCTACTTTAACGACGCTAGCAACACGAGTCGCGAACGATACTCTCATATTTCCTCCTCGGGATTCTTGCCACCCCTCCTAGTCGAGGCAGGATGGCTAAGCTGACCCGCCACTCCTCCAAGAAAGAGGCGGGAAGGCATGCTGGTTTTCTGGCTTGTTCCTCGATTGTACTCAATCGGGACATTACAGTAGCGGGACTGTCGCGGAATCTCACCGCACTTCCCACCCGATGCCACACGGATCGGGTTTGCGCATGCAATTAATAGTGTTTGTATTATCACGCTAATGGGTTTTTACATTGTTGTCAAATTATTTGCTATAATCAAACTAAAGGTCTGATATATCTGTGTGATAAATTATTAATCATGAATAATACAATCGAAAAACCAAAGACAAGATCAATTGTTATGCTAGGATTGGAACTGACATGGGGGTTCTTCAAGGGGATGCTGGCAGTAATAGTCTTAGCGGTAATTGTTAGAATGTTCGTTATTCAGCCGTTTATAGTTATAGGACAAAGCATGGAACCGAACTTTCGCGATAGGGATTATTTGGTAATCGATAAATTGGCATATAGATTACGCTCTCCCAAAAGAGGCGAAGTGATTATATTTCACCCCAAGCCAACACCCGAAGAAAGTTATATTAAGCGCATAGTTGGGTTACCCGGAGAGACCGTCGAAGTTAAGGATGGGAAGGTTTTTATTGACGACAAGGGCCTAGGTGAGGACTATATACTAAGCGACTCTACTCTGCCGTTAAGCAGGGATTACCCCAAAACGAAACTTAACCCTAACGAATACTTTGTATTTGGAGATAATCGTGATCACTCCAGTGATTCGCGCGAGATTGGTCCGGTGCCTAGGGTTAATATTCAGGGTCGAGTTGCCATCATCCTTCTTCCGCTTCGAAGCTTCAGCTTAGCGTTTATACCAAAATATAATTAAGCAATATCACGCGAATACACACGAATGGTTCGGCAAGCTCACCACAGGTCAGTGACGCGCCCGCCTGCATCAGCTTTGCTTGGGCAAAGCCTCAAGCAATGCGGGCAGGAATCTCGCGCGAATGCAGAAGGATAAATCGCGCGAATCACGCGGCAATGGCTTATAAGGTTCATAAAGTATAACGGGATTAGGCGAATACGAATACAAGGTAAACCTTGGACTACGCGAAACTACGAGAGAAAGCGAAAAACTAAGGAGGCTAGATACTGGGCAATGAAATATATATTTGTGACGGGGGGAGTGCTTTCAGGTCTTGGCAAGGGGATTACGGCGGCTTCAATAGGCGCCATCTTGAAGGCCCGCGGGTTGCGAGTATATATGCAAAAGTTTGACCAATATTTAAATGTTGATGCCGGTACCCTAAACCCTGGCGAACATGGCGAAGTGTTTGTGACGGAAGACGGCGCCGAGACAGACCTTGACCTAGGACATTATGAGAGATTTATAGATACCGACCTGAGTGCGGTATCTTCTGTTATGACCGGCCATATCTACGATGCGATTCTCAGGAAGGAACGCCGAGGCCAATACCTGGGCGAAACAGTGCAAATGATACCTCACGTTACCGATGAGGTAAAGCGACATATTCACGACGCGGCCCGTGTCAGCCGTTGCGATGTGCTTATAACCGAGGTTGGCGGTACGGTGGGCGATTACGAAGGAATGCATTTTCTTGAAACCATACGCCAGATGCCCAAAGATGTCGGAAGAGATAATGTACTGTACGTTCACCTTGGGTATCTGCCAATGCTTGAAGTAACCAAAGAGCTTAAAACAAAACCAATTCAAAATAGCATTAGAACACTTCAATCACTTGGTATAAAACCCGATATTGTTTTTTGTCGAGCCGACCACCCCATCCCTCGAAAACTACTCGATAAGGTGGCTCTTTTTGGAGGATTGGAAAATAAGGCGGTCGTTGGCATCGAAACTGTTGATTCTGTGTATGAAGTTCCGCTAATGCTTGAAAGCAATGGCGTGGGTAAACTGGTTTGCCAAAAATTAGCCATTAAGGGCCGACGAGCCGACTTGAAACAATGGAGAAATATTGTTGAGAATGTAAGGGTCAAGGATAAGTTATCACTCAATATTGGACTAGTGGGTAAGTATATGACGATGAAGGATACCTACTTGTCTGTCACCGAAGCCATAAGGTCCGCCTCGGCACATAACGGGATAACTCCTAATATAAAATGGCTAGATGCTGAAGCGATTGAAAACGGTAAGGCACCAGTTTCGACTATGATGGCGATGGACTGTATCATCGTGCCGGGCGGTTTCGGCAACCGCGGGATAGAGGGTAAAATTGAGGCCATACGTTTTGCCCGCGTCAATAATATTCCATTCCTGGGTCTATGTCTCGGTTTGCAAACCGCGGTAATTGAATTCGCGCGCAACGTTTGTGGCTTGAAAGGCGCTAATTCCACCGAATTTGCCCCCACCACCCCCAACCCGGTTATAGACATTATGGAGGAGCAAACTGATATTAAGGACAAGGGCGGGACTATGAGATTGGGCGCCTATCCGTGTGTTCTTAAAGCTGGATCGTTGGCATCGAGATTATACGGTAAGACTCTCATAAGCGAGCGACACCGACACCGATACGAAGTTAATCCAAAGTATCATAGCAAGCTTCGGCGGGGAGGCCTGGAATTTTCAGGTATGTCGCCAGATAAAAGATTGGTTGAATTTGTAGAACTCGCCAATCATCCGTACTTCATTGCTACCCAAGCCCACCCCGAGTTTAAAAGCCGGCCGCAGAAACCCCACCCGCTTTTTGATGGGCTCGTAAAGGCCGCAAAGAGGGTTAAACTTTCCTAAGTACTAGCCCCGTTAATAGACCATTGGCAAGTGACGCGAGAGCGAGCTGGTACCATACTATGCTCTGAGCAAGCAGAATCAAAACTAAACCTACTGTTAAAAAAGTTAGGACTGTAATTAGCATGAGAAATACAAAGTATTGCTTCATTGGTTAGTTAGGCAGATATATTTTTTAGTCGGTCATTAATTGTTGCGATGCACTGGTCAAAATCAATAGTTTCCTGGCCACCACTGCGCATGTCCTTGATGATGACGGAATTATCCATAATTTCCCTCTGGCCAAGAATAATGGCAAATCTCGCGCCGGCTCGGTCAGCCGACTTCAGCTGGGCCTTTAAACTATCTTTTGATAAAGCGCTGGAGGTAGCAATGCCCGAAGATATCAGCTCGCGGATGAGTGAGAAAGATTTCTTCTTGGCTGATTCTCCGAGCTGAACTACGAATATTTTGGGTTTTGGATCATCGGGCGGGGTAAATTTTTGATCTCGAAG
>CAYHTS010000002.1:19118-27064 GCA_964359635.1 uncultured Candidatus Saccharibacteria bacterium
CGAATCCGATGGCCGGAGCGTCCTTTTTGCCGAATAGAGATATGAGCTTGTCGTATCGCCCGCCGGCAATGAGGGCCTGGTTTATTGTGTCGCCAGAGTCAGAAATAACTTCAAAAACCGTACGCGTATAATAATCCAATCCCCTAACAAGCCGGCTATTGATTGTAAAATTTAAGCGTGTTGCCTCCAGATATTCTAATAGCGCCTTAAAGTGAACCTTGCAGTCCGAGCACAAATAATCAAGTGGCGTGGGCGCGTCGGTATATATATTTTGGCAGGCCGGTACCTTGCAGTCAAAAACCCTCAATGGATTGCGGTCTTTGCGCCTCAAGCAGTCCCCGCAGAGCTTATCGGGAAGGATCTTGTCAAGATAGCTACGAAGCTGGCTGGTGTATTTTGGCCGACACGAGGGACAGCCGACAGAATTTATTTCAATATGGTATTGGCTGGATGGAATACCTATTCGGTCTAGAATCTGACGACCCAGTAGTAAACATAGCGTGTCTTCTGAAGCGCTACCATCGCCGATGGATTCGATGCCAAACTGATAAAATTGTCGCAGTCGTCCCTTCTGTGGGCGTTCGTGGCGGAACATTGGCCCGAGGTAATATAAACGAAGAGGTGCCGGCTCGCTGTAAAGGCCATGCTCGTAATAAGCTCTAATCACACCCGCGGTACCTTCGGGTCGCAGGGCAATGGAGTTTTCATCGGCGTTTTGGAGATAATACATTTCCTTTGACACGATGTCTGTTTCTTCGCCGATAGCTCTAGTAAATATTGAACTATGCTCAATTATAGGTGTAGCAATCTCACTAAACCCGTAAAGTCGCGCGGTCTGCTGCAACGTATCTTTGATATAATTCCAATACTTTTGTTCCTTGGGTAATATATCCTTCGTTCCGCGAACGCTATTTAGTTCTTCTTGGCTCATGGCATAATAATATCAGAATAATTCAGAATACAAAATCTGAGTATAGACAGGAGAACTACGGTTGGTATCGGAGTAAGCTGTTATCTGACGTTTTTCTTGATACAGCTTCTGGCATGTTCGGTTTTTACAAAAGCCAGCCAATCCTTCGTAGGCCTGGCCTTTTTACTCTTTACTATCTCTACCACATCGCCATTGGACAATTCGCTGGAGATAGGAATGTAGCGGCCATTAACCCGAGCGCCACGGCATTGATTGCCGACATCCGAGTGAACAGCGTAGGCGAAGTCGATTGGCGTTGCTCCCTGTGGCAAGTCCTTAACATCGCCCGTTGGCGTAAAGACGAATATACGGCTTTTAAAGAAATCAAGTTTGAGGGCCTGACGCAGATCGGTCGCTGACTTAATCTTGGCTTGCCAATTGGCGAGTTCGTTGACCCACGCCAGCTTTTGCTTGGGCAATTTGCGCGTCTGCTTACTCTCGTTGTAATACCAATGCGCCGCGATGCCAAACTCCGCCTGTTCGTTCATTTTTTCAGTACGTATTTGTATCTCGGTTATTACACCTTTGTCGGCAAAAACCGTGGTGTGGATGGATTGGTAGCCGTTGGGTTTGGGAAGGGCGATATAGTCCTTTATCCTGCCTGGCAGAGGACGCCAAACGCTGTGAATTACTCCGAGGACATTATAGCAGTCATCAATTGCCGGCACTACGATTCTCATCGCAACTATATCATATATTTTTGATATATCACGTTCGTACTTTAATAACTTGCGATATAAGCTGTACCATGTTTTCGCGCGATATGTAATCCGGCATTCAAGCCCATTTTCTCGTAGGATATCCGTTAGCTTCTTACTGGCCATCTTCAGATAGTTGATCCTTGCCTCAATAACCGGAACAGCTGTTTTTTGAAGTGTTTTATATTCATCCGGCATCAGGTATCTAAAGGAACCGTCCTCAAGCTTGCCTTGAAATTCCCCTATTCCTAGGCGGCTGGCAATAGGCACGAAGATATCCATTGTTTCCTGGGCTATCCTTTTTTGTTTATCGGGCGGGAGGTAGCCGAGTGTTTCGAGGTTGCACGCTCTATCGGCTAATTTTATAAGCACGACGCGCAAA
Organism: uncultured Candidatus Saccharibacteria bacterium; assembly: GCA_964359635.1. GTDB lineage: Bacteria > Patescibacteriota > UBA1384 > UBA1384 > UBA1384 > DATEBX01. Next base: position 21,169 of record CAYHTS010000002.1, read on the forward strand.
TCCTTGCTCATGGCGACAAACATTTTTCGCAGGGTTTCAATCTGGCTTTCGTACTTAGTAATTTCTATTTCTTTTTTTCGAAAGGGAACAAACCAACTCTTACTAATGCGAACACGACCGAGTTTAGTAATTCCGTCAACCAACTGTGCGACACGGCTGCCGAATTTTTTCTTTACGTCACCAAGGGATATACCAGTATCTTCAACGGTGTCATGGAGCGCTGCCGCGGTGATAGCATCCGCGTCTAATTTTAAACTTGCAACCAATAAAGCAACCTCCATGGGATGTTGGACATAGGGTGTCCCGGAGAGACGTGACTGGCCCTCATGGGCGCGAGCTGCAAAATTAATGGCATCCTTAACTTGTTCTATCTGGGATTGGTTCAGATAATTTATTCGCTTCACTAAATTGTCTGACAATCTGTTTACCATTATTTTGACTTCGCCCCGACCGTCTTTGGGCGTGTTTTGTTTAAAATAACTATCTTATTTCGCGCGACTGTTATATTAATAGGCGCCGATGTAGGATCGGGGCGTCGCAACAATTCATCAGCTATTAAATTTTCAATGTGGTTTTGGATGGCGCGTCGCAATGGTCTGGCGCCAAACTCTTGATTGACGCTAATATTCGCCAGCCAGCTGACTACATCCTTAGTATAGGTAATCTTAATTTTTTCATTAGCTCGAAGTCGTTCGACAAGTTTCGCGAGTTCTAGTTGAGCAATCTTCTTAAACGATACGTCGCTAAGCGGGCGAAATACAATTATTCTATCAAGACGGTTGATAAACTCCGGATTGAGTCGAGTTTTTAGCTCCGCCATAATCTTATTCCTAAGCTCATCGAATGATTGCCAGCTGGCTCTCTTGTTAAAGCCAATGGCGCCGTGGGAGCCGATTTCTTTCATACCGATATTGGATGTCATTATTATTATGGTGTGCCTAAAGTTTACTCTCCGGCCCTGCGCGTCCGTGAGATAACCGTCCTCAAGAATCTGTAATAGTAAGTTAAACACTTCGGGGTGAGCTTTCTCAATTTCATCAAAGAGAACAACGGAATATGGCTGACGCCTCACCGACTCTGTCAGCTTACCTGCCTCGTCGTAACCGACATAGCCGGGAGGAGCGCCAACTAATCTCGAAACATTATGCTTTTCCATAAATTCGCTCATGTCAATTTTTACAAGAGCGTTATCTCGGCCAAAGAGTTCGCGAGCCAATACCTTCACCAGTTCGGTCTTGCCGACGCCAGTTGGTCCAAGGAATATAAATGAGCCGATCGGCCTCCTGTTATCACTTACGCCGGCACGGTTCCTCTTGATAGCTTCCGCGATATCGTGCGTCGCTTCCTTCTGGTCGATAATGAAGCGGTTCAGGGTGCCTTCAAGCTTCAGCAACTTCTTTTTTTCACTGGCTATTAAATTGGTCATGGGAATGCCGGTGAGCCTGGCTACGACGCGGGCGATGTCTTCGGCGCTTACTTGAGCCGAAGAATGATGATTCGTGGATTCGGTACCTACCATTTTGATTTTTTTAAGTAGCTTTATCTCTTCGGTTCTAAGCGCGAGCGCGTCATTGTATTTTTCCTTTTCAACAAGAAGCTTTTTTTGTTTGCTGATTATATCGATTCGCGCCCTAAGTTTACTAAGAGTGTCCTCGTTTAAATCAATGGATTTTTGACCAATAGATACAGCCGCGCAGGCCTCATCAATCAAATCAATTGCCTTGTCGGGCATAAAACGGTCATTTATATAACGGATTGCATAGTCGACACCAGCGTTGATGGCTTCATTGGAGATGATTACGCGATGGAATACTTCATAGTCCTTTTTTAAACCCCTAAGAATGATTCTTGTTTCATCGGCCGATGGCTCTTTTACGATAATTGGTTGTAGGCGCCGCTCCAACGCCGAGTCCTTTTCAATATATTTGCGATATTCCTCAAGTGTAGTGGCTCCGATTAGCCGAATATCTCCCTTGGCCAAGGCGGGTTTCAAAATATTAGCCGCGTCTATAGATCCTTCAGCGCTACCGGCGCCCACTATGCTATGAATTTCATCAATAAATAATATGACATTTTTTTGCCTGTAAATCTCGTCAATAAGCTTCTTGATGCGTTCTTCAAATTGTCCGCGATACATAGTGCCGGCAACAAGCAGTGGAAGGTCGAGAGTCATAAGCTTCCTGTCGAGAAGATTGGCTGGAACTTTTCGGTTGGCAATGGCTTGAGCTATCCCCTCTACGATCGCGGTTTTTCCAACTCCCGGCTCACCGATAAAAACCGGATTATTCTTATTTTTCCTGGCGAGGATATGTATGGCTCTGTCTATCTCCGCCTGCCGACCAATAACTTTGTCGAGTTTTCCATTGGCCGCTTTTTTCGTCAAATTAATAGTGAAATAATTTATAGCTGGGGTTTGACTTGTTTTCTTCGTAACGGCTTTGGCGGCGCCAACCTGCTTATCGTTTTGGTTGAGGTCGTTGATCTTGCGCTGAATCATCTCGTCCATATCCGCGAGATCGCGAAACAGGCTAGTCAGCTGAGTTTTGATTCTTTCGGGGTCTACCCCAAGCTGATTAAGGAGTACATATCCTCGGCATCTAACTTCGCTGACAATCGCCAGTAGCAAATGCTCGGCATCAACGCTTGTGTGATTATAAACCGCGGCAATTGATATAGCGCGCTTGATGGCGCCTTTAGCATCCTCCCCCAACTCGCCCTTCCCAGTACTTATGGCGGGCCGCATGTTTAAAAGCAGGCGAATCTGATCTGCCGACACTAGATTGTCCTTCATGATATCGTAGGACAGAGTGCCAGAGGTAACCGATAAGGACAAGAGGATATGTTCCGAGCTAACGGATTGACTCATATTAAGAGCCACCTGTTGTGAGCTCGACAGAACTTTGCGGGCGGATTCGTTGAACTTTGCGAAAGGATCAGTTGACTCCTGCATTCTGTTCCTTCATGTTTATTTACTTGCCGTTCCCTTATTGGGTTTTGCGCGTTTCGCGGACAGTTTAACTTTTTGGGCGGATTTGGTTTTTTTTGATTCACTTTTGGCGGCTTTGGGCGCCTCTGTTCCTGTTTCGCTCTTTGGCGCATCTACCGATTTACCCTCTTCCGATTCAGGCTCCGGTGTATCAGTATCTTTTCCGGATACGATGTCAATTTCCCAGCCGGTAAGTTTACTAGCGAGTCGGACGTTCTGCCCATGCCGGCCGATAGCAAGTGAGAGCTGGTCTTCGGGCAGTTCTACTTTAGCTCGCTTATCACCCTTGCGTAGGGTGATCTTTGTAACCTTGGCGGGGGATAGGGCATTGGCGATATATGTTTTGACATCTTCGTCAAATAGAATAATGTCTATTTTTTCATCGCTCAATTCGGATAGAACTGCCTGGACGCGCGAGCCGCGCTGGCCGACGGCGGAACCGACCGGATCGATATTGTCATCATCTGACCAAACGGCAACTTTGGTGCGCGAACCAGCTTCGCGAACAGCATTTTTGATAATTACAGTGTCGCTTGCTATCTCCGGAACTTCTATGCCGAATAGCTGCTTGATGAAGTCGGCAGAGGAACGGCTAACGATTATGCGCGGCCCGCGGACTGTTTCCTCTACTTCTTGCACTACAACACGCATCCTGCGCCCGACGTTATACGACTCTCCTGGAACCTGTCCGCTTGGCAGAAGGACACCGCTTGTCTTACCTAAGCTAACTATAACGGTGGGCCCTTCGTTTTGTTGAACGGAAGCATTTACAATCTGGTGCTCCTTATCTTTGAATTCGATATAAAGGATTTCGCGTTCCGCCTCGCGGATACGTTGAATGATAACCTGCTTGGCGGTTTGAGCGGCGATACGGCCAAATTCTTCCTTGTAGGGTAAGGCGATTTTAATCTCGTCGCCAACCTTCGCGCCCCTTTTTAGTTCCTTGGCGTCCTTGGGCAACACGTCAACGGCAGGATTCTCTATCTCTTCCTCTGTTTTGACGACACGGTGGACTCGCCAAATCTTGGTTGCTCCGGTTTTGGGCTCTATGCTGGCGACTATATGCTGTCCGGTATGGCCATAATCTTTGCGGTAAGCGGCGGCGATAGCCGATTCAATGATTTCAAATACTACCGACTCATCTAGTCCTTTTTCAAGGGCTAACTGTTTGATAGCGGTAACGTAAGGGACTTGGTTCGGCATGGTGGCTCCTTTGGAGTTGAATGATACTTGTATTAAGTATAAATGTTTCCGGTCAACAATACACTTTTTTGAACAAATGGGCGGCTTACGCCACCCACTTAGACACTTATAATAATAAGACAAAAATGCATGGTTGTCAATAACTAACCTCCTAGCTCGGTCTAGAACTATATTTTGACCAATTAGACAACCTCCACCTAAGGAAGAGAGCGGGGAAGATGATGACGGCATTGAGAATACGGCGCCAGCGGCGCGGGTAGAGTAATAGACGCCACAGCCATTCCAAGCCGATATTTTGGATTAGTCGGGGGGCTCGACGCGCCACACCCGCAAAGAAATCAACAGTGCCGCCGGCGCCTATCGCCACAGGCACTCCGAGATCTAACTGGTACCTGATAATAAGCTCTTCTTGCTTTGGGGCCCCGAGCGCAACGACAAGAATATCCGGCTTAAAGCGCCTTATTTCGGTAAGTATTGGAGCAGTAAGCTTACGAGGGTCTATTTGACCGCCCGAGAGACACTTTAATTTAAGTTTGGGATATTTGGCGGCCAGCTTTTGATGGGCGGCATTGGCGGACGGCGCGCTAGCGCCTAAAAACATTATTCTATAATTCTTCTTTACGCTTATCTTTATGAGTTTTTGTACTAGGTTTACTCCCTGAATGCGCTCCTTAAAAACTCCCACACCAGTAATTCTTGTAAGTAAGGAGATGCCAATGCCGTCAACAAGGCGCAAGGTAAATTTTGATAATATTTCCGATAATTCCTTACTGTGTGCTGATCTAACCATTATTTCGGGATTGATGGTAGCGATCGATAGCTTTTTTTTGTATCTTATACATTCTTCAGCTAACGAAACTACCTCGTGGCTGGTAAAGTTATCTATATTCTGGTTAATTACCCTAATAGTCAAGTTATTCATTTTGAGCAGCTCTTAGTAGGATATCGAGGGTTTGGCGTCCGGCCTTTTCCCACGTAAAGTGGCGTACATGCTTCATGCCCTTTGCTTGAAGCGTCTTATGCAATTTACGGTCCGTGATAACCTTATGGCAGGCCGTCATAATTTCACGAGTATCCGTCGGGTCAACATGCACTGCTGCGTCGCCGCTGATTTCGGGCAAGGCGCTCGTGTTGGAGGTTATTACCGGCACACCCGATGCTTGGGCTTCTAGAACCGGCATGCCAAAGCCCTCAAAAAGCGTTGGAAAGAGAAAAAGGTCGGCTTCTCGCATTATTTTAGGGATTTCCTCGCTTGCGAGGTAGCCGGTAAATATGATACCTCGAGCGATATTGGCTGGAGCGCGTGAAATTATTTTTTCTACTTGATTAAAACCATATTTGGGCTTGCCGGCTAGAACTAATCTGTGAAGTATTTTCGGATATTTTGCTCGAAGCTGAATATAGGCCTTAACCATGCGATTAACATTCTTCTTATATTCCAGTCGGCCGACGAAGAGTATATAGGGACCGTATTTATCTCGGTATGAAGTGCTGTCACTATTAACTAATGGCCGAAACAGTTCCTTGTCAACCCCGTGATAAATAACGGATATATTTTTCTTATCTAGGGTGGGCATATCCTTTAATATATCCGCCTTGGTAAATTCCGAGATAGTGACTATATGGTGTGCTCTTTTAACCGAATAACGATAAGTTAATGTATGGTACCATCGGTTTAATGTTGGATAGAGACGCGGATAATGAATA
>CAYHTS010000003.1:0-26129 GCA_964359635.1 uncultured Candidatus Saccharibacteria bacterium
ACAATAACCGGCGCCTTGGCTTCATAAGGTTCGGCATCGATTTTTATCGTAACTTGCGCGCGGCTTCCGACAACCCAGTACACCGCCGCCGCGATGACTGCCGCCGAAAGAGCAATGATAATTTTTAGCTTTAGTCCCTTTTTCTTTGAATTTTTAACGGCCGAGGCCGGTTGAGCAATCTGTTGCATGGTTTTGATGGGGGAGGTTTTGATCTCTTTGGCCTTGAATTCCATCGGTTTTCCCTCTTTGCCTTTAGCCGGTTCAGCGTCTTCCTCTGACGTATGAACCGCTGGCTCCGCTTCATCTTTCGTTTCTTGGCCTGTTTCCACCGCTCCTCCTTGGTCATAATAATGAACATTGACGCCTTCCGGCACATCGCCACTCGCTTCTTGAGCGCCGGGCTGACTCATATCAATCTCGATTACGTCGTTGGCGTGAGAAATTTTCTGCTCTTTACTGGTCGGCGCCGTCACTGCCGCCTGTTTGACGTCGTCATAAACCGGCAAGCCAACTTGCGCCGCTAAATTACGCCCAATCTTATCTAGGGTTACTATGGCAATAACCTTATCTACTTTTTCGGCCTCTTTCTTAATGAGCTTAAGGTTAACTATCGACTGGAGCACCGTGGCGCCGCGCGGCACCACAAGGCCGAATTTCTTGGCCTTGATTTGATGAATTCGGTCGATGATGGATGTTATCTCCTCATCTACCTCAAGATAGATAAAATCTTCCATATTTACTCGATTAATGATCCGACAACTTTAGACAGGATGCTGTCAACTACCCCTTCGGAGCCAACCAGTTCAATGGCTAAATTAGCCAATGCCATAGGCGTCACGTCGGAAATGTCATTTAGCTCTTTGGTGGCATCCTTGACTCGAGGTATTTCCGATGGTTCAAAATACTGTACCACCGGCCGCCGAGCGAAAGGCAGGTCCTTACTCCAGCGGGCCTTCTTGAGCGTACCCATTATTTCAGGAAGTTTGCTGCCTCCTCCGCAAAGGTAAATACGACTAGGCAACAAATCGACGTTTATAAAATCCCCTAGGGTTAATTCTACACCGGCAAACCAGACTTCACAATCACTGGCAATGGCGTGGCGAACCGTTTCCAGCTTCCGCTGGCCGGTTAGCTTGCCGTCGGAGTAAGCAATTTTATCTTTCTCCGCGTCCATAAAAGACGTATTGAGCGCTTGAGCGACGCTTTTAGTAAAAGCGCGACCGCCAAGAGCAAACATCTTTGTGCCCTCGACACCACCTTGCCTTACAACAGCGACATCTGTTGTACCACCGCCGATATCGATGAAAATTGCGCTGAAGTCGGAACCCTGATTCGGACCTAGAGCTCGAGCCACGGCATAGGGTTCGGCAGCGACAGCCAGGAGGTCAAGCTTCAAGCTTGAAGCAATAGTTTGAAGGGCGCCGAGATGAACCACCGGAGCGAAAGCATTAAATACTCCTACTTCAACTTCTTTACCCTGAAAACCCAGCGGATTGGTCACTCGATAACTGTCAATTTTGACATCGGTAATAGCGGCATTGACCAGTTTGACGTCAATTTCCTGATGTCCGGTTTCAAGCGCCAATATGCTCCTTACGCGCTCGAAAGAACGGATTTGGATCTTGGCAATGATATCTTTAAGTTCATCGAGCGTAATCTGGTCTCGGGGCTGATTGCGAATGTAGCGCACTGTGGTAGTCATACCCTTGACAAGCTCGCCGGCAATACCGATAATGACTTGGTCGGGCAAAAAACCGGCCTGTTCGGCGGCTTCCGCAAGCGCAGCTTCCGAGTTGCGGATAACACCTTGGATATCGGTCACCATGCCGCCTTGCATATCGGCCAATCGTTGACGCTGGCGGCCCACTCCCGTAACAGTGGCTTTTTCCTTTTCCACCTTAAAAATTAGCGCCTTTACAAACTCCGTGCCTATATCCAAAGATATGGCGGTGTGATCGCTATTTGATTTTGAGCCAAACAACTTGAACAATGCTCCCCTCCGAATTTATGAAACCCTAACTTGATTTTACCACTAATCCTCGATAGTAGCACGGATACGCCGGATACCAGCGCTGACTGATTCTTCTTTAATAATCTTAAACCTGCCAATTTCAGCCGTGTTGTCAACATGGGGACCACCGCATATTTCCAAAGAATATGGCGCGCTCTCCTCGCTCCACGGTCCAATGGCGTAAACTATTACTTCATTGCCGTATTTTTCGTTAAACAGCCCGATAGCGCCGGCCGCCGTAGCCTCGGACGGAGACAGGTGCTTATGGGTAACCAGCAGTGCATCGCATATTTTTTGATTGACTATTTCCTCAATTTGCGCCAGCTCATCCTTCGTTACCGCGTGGGGATGAGCAAAATCAAATCGCAGCCTCTCTTTGGTTATGTTCGAACCACGTTGAAAAGAGTGTTCGCCCAATACGTCCTGTAGGGCGCGATGGAGAAGATGGGTCGCGGTATGATATCTGACTTCTATCTCTGATTGGCCTTCTAAGCCACCTTTGAACTTTTTTGACGCGCCAGCGCGTGATTTTTTCTGATGCTCTTCCAACGCGTGCCAAAAGCCAGCCACATCCACTTCTAACTTTCTTTCGCGCGCCATCTCTTCCGTCAGCTCAATCGGAAAACCATGGCTTTGATAAAGATCAAAGGCCTCTTGCCCACTTACCTTACTTATACCACGACCTGCTATTTTATTAAGATATTTTTCCCCGGTAAGTTTAATGGGACGCCACTTGACAATTTCCCTCTCAAGAATACCTATGTCGACAGCCTTAAGATGGCTATAATAGCCGCCATATATTACCATCACCTGTCGAGCCGTCTCGTTGAGCAACTGCTCGTGGCCATCGCCCGCCGCCACCATCGCCCGCCGTATCAGTCGGCGCACAACATAGCCCGCCTCTTTGTTTGAAGGAGTAATCCCGTCAGCCAGCGCAAAGACAGCGGCTTTAACATGGTCGGCAACTATACGTTGTTTCGCCCTGTTCCTAACACCAGCTTTTTCAATTGCGTCAACCAGTGGCTTGAAAACATCTGTTTCGTAAACGTTGTCAAGATGACCCAGAACCGCCACAAGCCGCTCCAGTCCCGCGCCGGTATCAACACCGCCGTATGTGAGTTTGGTGAACTTATTGTTTTTAAAATAATACTCGTTAAAAACCAAGTTCCAAACCTCGACGCCATCGACATAAAACTCAACCGTCGGCCCGCAAGGGCCTTCCATACCGGTCGGGCCCCAGAAATTATCTTCCCGCGTGGCGGGGATGATCTTGTCGCATCCGCCGATGAAATCCAATACATCTCTCGATACGGAATCTCGGGGGATAATATTGTCACCCTTAAAGTAGGTAGCCGATACTCTTTCGTAGGGGATACCCAGCCAATCCTGCCCCGTCAAAAACTCCCACGCCCACTTAATTGCATCCTCCTTGAAATACGCCTCTTTATTATCCGCGCCGTAACCAAAGGAGAAGTTGCCGAGCATCTCAAAAAGAGTTAGGTGGGTATTATCACCAACTTCGTCGATATCGGTTGTACGGAAGCTCGGCTGAATGGTAACTACGCGGCGATGCGGCGCTTTCTCCGGATTGAGATAGTGGCTCTTGAATTGTTGCATCCCCGCGGTCGTAAAGAGCACCGATGGATCACTTGGAACAAGTGTAGAATGGGACACCAACTGGTGCCCCCTTGACTCAAAGAACCTTATGAAAAGCTCTCTTAATTTATTACTTGATATATTTCCCGACCAGGTCATTGATAATTACATCCCATAATTTTTTCGGCGGCTGTTTCTGGATGAAGGTTTTGTAACCCTGTCCGCCGGCCATCGAACCGCTATAATCATCGGGAACGCTGGCAAGCTTAGCGCCGTAGATTTGCTTGTACACCTCATAGAGGCGCGGGATAGCCACGATGTAATTCTTGGTTTCCCGGGGTATAGCCGGGTGGCTAGCGCCAACAACCCGACCCCCCCCACCGGGGCCGCGGTTGTTGGGGGCGGCGGCGGCGACCAAGTCGCCGTTATAACGCCCTAGCATACCGGCGATATAAAATGTCGTAAAGCAAACATTGGTCTTGGGATCAAAGATATCATAACTCGCCAGGCCCAGTTTGCGGGCAATGCCGGCCGCCGTGGCTGGCATGATCTGTCCCAAACCGGACGCGCCGGCGCGCGAGACCGCGCGCGGGTTAAAGTTTGATTCTTGCTTAATAAAAGCCGCGACCAGTGATTCGTCAAGGTTGTAGGGCGCGGAGCACTCGCGTATTTCCTTGACGTAACGCAGGGGATAGAGCTGGTCTGCCAATATGCCGGGCAATTTGAAGCCGGCTAAAACCCCGACTAGGACCAGCCCGATAACAAACAAAACAAGGTTGATTCGTTTACGCATCAGCTTTGATAAATATTTCGTGCTAAATTACAAACCACTATCATTATACTATCAAAAACCCACAAATGGGCAATAATAATGACCACTCAAATACACTCGTATCTTACTCGAATCAACACTCAAAGTCCACCTACCTGCCCGCATTGCTTGAAGCAAAGCTGATGCAGGCGGGCGAGGTGGACTTTAGCCGGTTAGGATACGGAAGTGTATCCCATTCTGGATTATCGCTAACACACCTAGGCGATGAGCTACTGACGGTTTCTCGCTTCTGGGAGTCCTATTTTAACCAAAAAGGACACCTACGAGGTGTACTTTGCCAGTTAGGATAAGGTATTGTATCCTATCCTGGATTGTCGCTAACATGCCTAGGCGGTGGACTATTAACGGTTTTTCGCTTACGGGAGATCTATTTTAACCAAAAAGGACACCTACGAGGTGTACTTTACTGGTTAAGACGCGGATTCGCATCTGTTTATTAATTGGTGGCGCGGGTGGGAGTCGAACCCACATGGTCTTGCGACCATTTGATTTTAAGTCAAACGTGTATGCCTATTCCACCACCGCGCCACTAACTAACCCTAGATTGCTTCGCCCACGATCGAAAACGATCAGGGCTCGCAATGACACCGACTTCAGGCGATTTTACGTCAGCGCAATACGCCAACCACCGCCGGATTCCGGTACCAACTTGCCGTCAACCGTAAAGCCGGCGGCTTTACGGTGGCCGCCGCCGCCAAAATAAGCCGCCAGCAAAGCCACATCCACCCCATCCTCCTCTGTCCTCAAACTGGCTTTTATCTTACCATTTGACATCTCCTGGAACAAGATTGCCACCTTAGCCCCGGGAATAGAGTTCAAAACATTAACCGCGCCGGCAATCTCATCGGCATCGGCGCCAATACATTCCAAATCGCGGAGAGTGACCAGCGATGCCACTATGCCACCCTCTCCACGCCAGATGCGCGACAACGCTACTCCCCACAGCTGAAGGCCAGGGAGTGTTTTTTTAAGAGAAACGTTTTTCGAAACCCTTTGGAGCTGCGCGCCCCTAGCCACCAGCTTAGCAGCCAGCTCATAGACAACAGGCGTTGTGTTGGAATGCTGAAACCCTCCGGTATCGGTAAAAAGGCCGGTCAAAAGCAGGGTGGCGATATTTTTGTCAATGCGAGCATTTAACCCTAGTACAATCTGATAAACCAATTCGGCGGACGCGGCCGCCCGGCTGTCGGCAAAGTTTAGATTAGCGATTTTATTGAGATCGTTTTTTAGATGATGGTCAATATTAATGAGCCGCCTCTTTGTTCGAGCAAATTTCTTTACTCTTTCCGGAAATCCGGTTCGGTTAGAATCGCCGCAATCGATGGTGCATAGCACGTCATAATCGGCCAGGATAAAATCATTTTTTACAACTTCGACCTTAGGCAAAAAGCAAAACACCTGGGGAACAGGATCGCGGCACACCAAATCGGCACTAATTCCTCTTTTCCATAAAATATTCGCGAGCGCTAGTGACGACGCTATACTATCACCATCGGGAGATTCGTGAAATATTATGAGTACGCGCTTAGCGGCGGTTAGCCAAGAAATAACTTTACCAATCGAGGGCAGCGCGCTTCGTTCATTGGACATTTCAATACCTTTGAAAAGTACAGAGCCGGTTTGGTTTATTCGCCTGAGCAGGGTAGAAGAATGATGTGTCTGTCGTTCTCTCCGACTGCCGGCGTAACCTTCCAGCTCGTCGCGGTTTCGCTGGGAATATTTTCTGCTTTTACGAACTCGCCCTTGAGATTAGGTCCAGCCAGCACTATTTTAGCTGGCTCAAGATCATTAAGTACCGCCACGACACCGGCAATGCCTTTGGGGTCAACGCCTAACGACAGCACCATAGCATCAATACTACCCAGCGACTCGCTTTTTGTCTCGATTTTGTCCTGACGCGCGTTCCAGTAAACAATATGAAGGTCGCTCTCCGTGCGGATAGAGTAGACATCTGCTTCCGGCACCGTGATCAATAAATTACCGATTTCGTACTCGCCCGGACCCGGGATACTAATGCCATTAACACTTATGCCGTCATTAAACTCAACAGTAGCGTTCTTGCTCTGGCCAATAAGTTTACCGTCTTTGGTTTTAAGAATCATGTTATTTGGCTTTTCCGGCAGGATCAACTATACCAGCCGCCTTTTCCGCCTTATCGGCTGGAACCGACTTGGCCTTGGCTTTCTTCTTTTCTGGCGATTTATTTTTTGGCGTAGCGTCTTCGCCAATCACCAACTGCAAACTGCAACGGTGAGTTGACGGCTCAATACTAACAACTTTAAAACTTAGCTTCTGACCTACGGATAGAATCTTGCTGGCATCCTTAACATCTTCGCCCATCTGTGACAAGTGGCACAGTCCGGCAATTTGGTCTGATATTTTGACGAACGCGCCAAAATCGGTCACTCGCGAAATCTCGCCCTGCACCACAGTACCCGGCTTCATGTCCTCATAGGCCTTAATCCAAGGGTCGGGTTCTAATCGTTTAATGCTAAACGAGACGCGATTGCCGTCAATTTGGATAACTTTGACTTTAACCTTCTGACCGACTTCAAATAACGTGCTGATATTCGCCACCCTATCCCAAGACAACTCCGAAATATGGACAAGCCCCTCAACTCCGCCGGCGTTTACAAATATGCCGAAAGTGGTAATGCCGGTTACTGTTCCATCCAGCAAATCGCCTAATTTCACTGTATCTACCGCCGTATCTTTAAGCAGGTCTTGGGAGAGTTTCTCCGAAAAAATTAGCTTGCTGGCCTGTTTGTCGACATTCAATACTTTGACTTTAAAGTTTTGGCCAATAAAGCCCTGGAGGCGTCGGGCAATCTCTGTTCCACTACCACCCTCAACTCGCGGATAGTGCTCCGGCGCCAGTTGAGACACTGGGATAAATCCATCAAGTCCGCCTGATTCGACAAGCAGACCGCCGCGATTGGCGCCTACCACTTTGACGGTCATTATCTCACCGGCTTCTTGTTTTTCTTGTAGCACGCGCCAGAGAGTTTCACGATCGGCACGTTTAAGCGATAATATTACCTGCCCTGCTTCATTCTCCATTGACAAGACATAAGCGTTAACCTTATCGCCGGGCTTGAGTTCTATAGTATCGAAAGAAAATTCCCTTTCGGGTATGATGCCTTGCGCCACACCGGCGACATCGGCCAGCACTTTACGCGGCGTAACTTCTAGAACTTCAACTTCAACTGTTCCGCCAGCATAATATGGAACGACGTTTTCGCCCTGCTCTTCAACTAACGCGTCCATGGTCGCCGGACTGGCTAATACTTTCTTGGTTGCCAAACTAACCTCCAGATCTTTTGTTTGCCCCGAGCTTCCTGACTAAATTCTTTATTTAGTCGAGCGGGGTTGCGGAATGTATTTATTCTTTAATTCGCTTAATTTATGAGCGCGCATAGCTTTAGGATATTTTACCAATACCCAGTAAGCTATCCACACTATGCCAGCTAGCCAAACCAAAATAAGCATTACTGGCCAAAGGCGCCATGAAAGATACATTATACCCTGATTACGGAAGAAAAGCAAGATTAAAACAATCATAGATGGTACACATAGCCAGCGTGCCAAAAGGACCAAAATGACATGGCGGGGATGGCCCTTAATCGCCGGTTGACGTGCAGCTCGCCAGCATACTAAACCGATAACCAACACGATTGATAAGCCAACCACCGCAGACAAAAAATATGCCATGGTCGTGGGCGGCTGTTCCTCGAGATAATTCAGGTTTATAAGCTTAGAAAAATCAATGGGCATTTCTTGTTTACCACGAGCGAGGATTCTGCGACGAGTCGAGTGGTGCCTGAGGTCAGAATCGAACTGACGACACGAGGATTTTCAGTCCTCTGCTCTAACCACTGAGCTACTCAGGCAATAATATTTTTATAATAAACCCTGGTGCACCCGGTCTGATTCGAACAGACAACCCCTTGGATGTAAACCAAGTGCTCTAGCCGTTGAGCTACGGGTGCCCACTAACACAACAACAATACCAGCATAGGTTGGCACCAACACCTTATTTTTACCATATTCCTTGCCCGAAATCCAGCCCTTTGCTATGGTAAGTGTAGATCGCTATCGTAGCTCATTGATAAGGAGGCGAGTGTCATAGGCAAACAGGTGGCTGGTGAAAAATCGAAACCGATCCAACGCACCTCCTTCTCACGAATGCCCGACGAGCACGTGGTGTCTCTTAGCAGGGACGGCGATGCTGACGCGGTTGAGCACCTGCTCCAAAAGTACAAGCCGATCGTGCTATATAAGTCCCGCTCCTACTTCCTCCATGGCGCCGATCGCGATGATATGATCCAGGAGGGCATGATCGGCCTCTTTAAGGCCATCCGTGACTTCCGCGCCGACCGTGACTGCTCGTTCCGCACCTTCGCCGGCGTCTGCATTACGCGGCAGATGATCACCGCGGTGAAGAGCGGCGGGGGGCAGAGGCAACTCCCCCTGACCTACGCCACCTCCCTGGACGCGGGCAGGCGCGACAAGGGCGACGAAGCGCGCGGTGACTTCGTCGCCGATACCGAGGTCGTCGATCCGGAACAGGTCATCATCGCGCGGGAGTCGAAACGAGAGCTCCGTGCTTTGCTCCGCGACAACCTTAGCCAGTTCGAATGGTGCGTGTTCGTCAGCTACTCCGAGGGTAAGTCCTACCAGAAGATTGCCGAGGAACAGGGCTCCACTCCGAAGTCGGTCGACAACGCCCTCTGCCGCGTCCGCTGTAAGGTCCAGAAGTTCCGGGATGATAATCCAGATAGATGCTATAACT
Source organism: uncultured Candidatus Saccharibacteria bacterium (assembly GCA_964359635.1). Taxonomy (GTDB): domain Bacteria; phylum Patescibacteriota; class UBA1384; order UBA1384; family UBA1384; genus DATEBX01. The sequence goes on from CAYHTS010000003.1 coordinate 9,232, forward strand.
AGCCTCATCTGGGCCAAGCCCCGCCAAGTTAACGCTCCAGCCCGCCGCACCCGGCGGGTTTCCCTTTGTTTATTATCGTATTTCAGGATGATAATATTGATTGTCAGGAGGCGGAGCGTTTGAAAGACCAGACGGCGATAGTGCTGGTAACCGCTAGCAGGGCAAGGGCAACACCGTAGGCGATAATTATCTCGTGAGTGAAGCCGCCACCCCGCGTCATGATAGCCCGTATCCCTTCCAAAACATAAGTGACAGGATTAAGACCAACAGCTACCTTGTACCAGCCCGATAAGAGCTCTACTGGTAGCTGGGCGGTGGTAATGAAAGTTAAGGGGAATACCAAAATGAACGATGACTGCAAAACCCTGGGGTTTTTAGTGAGCGCCGCCAAGGTAAGGCCAATGCCCGACCAACCCATGGCGAATAAGGCAATTAAACCCAGTAGCTCGAAAGCGCCCAATACACCACCGCGGTAGGGAGCGCCGAAGAGCATTAAAAGTGTAAAAACAATAAGTCCTTGCGCCATCGCTCGCGCACCCATCGCCAAAATTCTTGGCAATAATATGGCGTAGCGGGATATGGGCGTGAGCATGAGTTTTTCGAAATAGCCGCTGGTTATATCGAGCATTAGCTCGAAACCGGCATCGCCGGAACTAAAGAATACGGCCATCAGAAGCGTCACCGGCGCGTAAAACGCCAGATAACTTTCCGCCGTAAATCCCGGTAGATTGGTTATGCTTTGAAACGCCGCCGAGTTGACCAGAAAGAAGAAAAAGGGCAGGAAAAAGCTCGGTAAAATCGCCGCCAGCGGCCTGGTGGATTGCTTGAGAGCGCGGACGAAAAGGTGACTCGCCGGCCGCCAAAAATCGTTCATCCTCGCCTCCTCATGGCCAAGTACGGGTCACTGCCCTTGCCTACTTCTTCGTTTTCAAAACTCTGCCCCGCGTATTTCAAAAAGACATCCTCAAGCGTCGGTGAATGCAAGTTGTAACCCTTTATCTTAACCCTAGCATCACCTAATAGTTTTATGATGCGACGCATGTCCACCTCGCCGTTTTGCGAGACAACCTCGATGCCCGTAGCACTGCTTCGGCAAGGTAGCTTGGGAAATTTTTGATTAATAATTTCGCCGGCCTTATTTTTTTCCTTGGTCTCAAGCTCAATGTGCGATTCTCGAATTGATTTTTTCAAATTTTGCGGCGTGCCGGCGGCGACGATTTTGCCGCCGTTTATAATAGCGAGGTTGCGCGCCAGATAATCCGCTTCTTCCATATAGTGAGTTGTTAAGAATATCGTCACTCCGTCTTTATTGAGATTTTCCAAATACTGCCAAACAACCCTGCGGCCGGCGGGGTCCAGTCCTTCGGTCGGCTCGTCCAGAAAGAGTATCTTCGGCTTGTGCATAAGCGCCACGGCGATGTCCAGGCGGCGGCGCATGCCGCCGGAATATTTAGCGACATACCGGCCGGCGGCTTCTTTTAATTTAAGAAGATCGAGGAGTTCCCCAGCCCGCTTCTTGGCTTCCTTGCGGCTCATGCCGTAGAGGCAGCCGATGAGCTGGAGGTTTTCCCAAGCCGTAGCGAGGTCATCGAGGCCGACCGCTTGCATGGCAAAACCAATGGAACGGCGCACTTCGTTGGGATTCTTGACTACATCGAAACCGTTGACTTTCACCCGTCCGCTGGTCGGTTTAGTGAGTGTCGCCAGGATTCTCATGGTCGTTGTCTTGCCGGCGCCGTTGGGGCCTAGAAAGCCAAAGAATTCGCCCTCGTCAATGCTAAAAGAAACGTTGTCAACCGCTCTGACACCGCCCTTAAAGGCCTTGACTAGATTTTTTACCTCAACCGCATTCTTTGCCATAGTAAGTTATTGTAATGCAACTCAAACTGCAATGCAAGAACTACAATGCAAGAATCTGAACCAAAAAGGCCACCTCGTAGGTGGACTTCGGTGGTACCAAGATTACTACTGGTGCCCAGGGCGGGACTTGAACCCGCACAGCCTTGCGGCCACATGCACCTCAAGCATGCGCGTATACCGATTCCGCCACCTGGGCTAATATTACTTAATTCACGACTTACGCCTTTTATCCTTCGAACCCCAATGGGGTGAGAAGTTCTCACCTTGCAGGTTCGAACAATATTTCTTGCGTAAGTTGTGTTAACTCATCTTATCTGAATTACTGAACGGTCTCAAGGAGATAACTGGTGGCGCAGGAGAGACTCGAACTCTCACGGTCTTGCGACCACATGGCCCTGGACCATGCGTGTATGCCAATTTCACCACTGCGCCATAATCCCAATTATCTCTATCTTATACCATAATATGCCGCAACAATACAGACCTATTTTCTCGTTACCGTCCAGTTGATGATGTCGCTGTAGCGGTCAAGCGGATCGGCGAGTTTCGCAATGTCGTTATTCTTAACATTACCTTGCGACTGGTAGAGCAACATCTCTTCTCTAATGGGTACCTCGACAAATTCATTTTTAATAATATCTTTTATTTGCCCCATCAGCTCCTGCCGTTTCTCGGCAGAATCGGTGGTGCGCGCCTCCTCAAGTTTTTTATCGAGCGATTTGCTTTGCAAGCCGACGAAGTTGCTGCCGTCTTTGATTTGCGACGAATGCCAAAAGGGATAAAGGTCTTCGCCACAGCCGTAGTCAATGCCGAAAAGCAGGGCGTCGAAGTCGCGTTTAGCGATCGTGTCCTGCATGATAGCTACCGAATCCTTTTTGTCCACCGTTACCGCTATGCCCTGCTGTTTGAATTTTTCAAGAACTCCTTCCAGCTCCCTGTCAACTTCCGGAGCGGTATTGCTGACCAACCTAATATTTAGGTTGTTCGATGCCAGATTCTCACCCTGGATGAGCTTACGACGAATTTCTTTGTCGTTAAAAGGCGCGCGTTGAATATTGAGAAAAACACTGACAAAACGAGGTAGGGCTATTCTTTGCGCCCTAATTCCCGTTTCTTCATTCGGCAGATCAACTGTGGCATTGACTTGTTTTTTGGCAACGGCTTTTTTGAGCTCATCCTGGCTTTGATACAGGCGGATAACCACCCGTCCAATTTTTGGCCGTCCCAGGTGATAATCGCGCGTCGCAACCAAAGTTACCGCACTGGCGGTTTGCCTCTCGTAAGCATAGGGACCAAAGGGATAGATGGGGTTGGTGGTAATATTGAGAAAATAATTAAGTGGCTGCTGAAGCTGTAGGACTAGCGTGCTTTCGTCGAGCGCGCTGGCTTCGGCGCCGCCATAAGCGGTTTTGTCTTGACTAATAAAGCCCATTAATTGGCTGGCCTCGATACTACTGCGAATATGAAATGTGAAAGTTTTGTGGTCGGCGCTCTCTTCCCAGCTTTCGGCAATATCACCCACTACCTTGCCGTCTTTATCAAGGCGGGTTAAACCAGCTCTGGTCAGCCGACCAAAATCAAGCGTGATCTTGGGGTCTTTGACCACCCAACCCTCCGTATAGACCATATTGGAAGCCGTCACGCGTCCGGCGCGCACCAGCGCCGCTCTAATCCAAAAACTCAAACTGCCCGCCGCGATAATTAGAAGGCAAACAATCACTACTCTTTCCGTTTTAGAGAAATAGCGACGGAAACCCCGAAGGGCATTATAAATTTGCCGCACGCCGGCAGACAGCCGGCGAAATTTTAACTTCATAAGCTATCGCGTTGCCAAGTAAATACTAGCAAGAGCCACGAGGCAAAAGAGAGTACCGCTCGCGATAGTGAAAAAATAAAGGAATTTTTCAAAACCGCGGCGCGAATGATACGCCGAAAATTCGCTACCGAAAACGCCACCCATGCCGGAACCGCGCTGTTGAAACAACACCGCGCCGATAATGAAGATGGCGAGGACGAATTCAATAATTTGTAGTATTTGTCCCATACAGTGCCATACTCTACCAGGAACTCAAGTTATGTCAAGCCAAAATTACATTAAACGCGGATTATCGCGGATCGAACCCATCTGACAACGCAGATAGGCGCGGATATTGGAGGTTCCGTAGAACAAGCTTTAGCTTGTAAGCTGACACCCTAAAGGGTGACCTACGAAAGAAGAGTTTGTAGTATGGGCTTTAGCTTGTATGTTCGGGTTTTGTTCGTATAATGAAAGTGTGAAGCTGTCTCGCAATTAATCTGGTAACTGCAACGGTTTAGTGTCGGCTGCACGGTTGCATTAGCTCGTCACCGATGCTACAGCATCGCCTCCTCACTGATATAACCGTTCGCTCGACACTATTCCCATTTCGTTCCAAGAAGAATTACTCAACAACTTCTATGATTGAGAAAGTTGGCGAAGAAATTGATGCGCTGGTTCTCTATCGCCGCGGCGGCGGCCGGAACCGTGGTACGCCGCAAAAGTTCAAGTGGCGCGGGCGAACGATTAGCATTCAAAACATCGACATGCGCCACACCGTCCGCGAGGGCAGGCGCCTGTATCACGTTTTTTCCGTGAGCGACGGCTCGTGGTACTTCCGCCTCAAATTCGACACTGATAATTTAACCTGGACGCTGGAGGAGTTTAGTGATGGACTTGCCGATTAACCACCATGAGCCGCTGGTTATGCACATCGACCTCAACTCGTGCTTTGCCAGCGTGGAACAACAAGCCAACCGCACCTTGCGCGGCCGGCCGATAGTGGTCGCGGCCTACCCAACGCCGGGCGGCTGCGTTTTGGCGCCGTCAATTGAGGCCAAGGTGCTCGGCATAAAAGTCGGCATGAGAGTGCGCGACGCCCAAGCCATCTGCCGAGATGTTGTCGTACTGACGCCGGATGTCGCCAAAGTTCAAGCGGTGCACGAGCGTATGATGCGCGTTTTCCGGCGATACACCTCCGATATGACACCCAAATCGATTGACGAAGCGGTCCTCGATTTTGCCCACTGCGAGGCCGTCGTCAAGCGGCCGATCGAGAGCGTGGCGCGAGAGATTAAAGCCAGCATCCGGCGAGAAATCGGCGAGTGGCTGCGCTGCAGCATCGGCCTGGGAACCAACCGATTTTTAGCCAAAGTGGGCGCCGGCCTGCGCAAGCCCGACGGCTTTGATGTAATTCGTGCCGACAACTTGCGCGAGGTGTACGGTTGGCTTAAACTCGTTGATTTACCCGGCATCAACACGCGCTACGAAGCGCGGCTTCACGCGAGCGGCATCTTCACGCCACTGGAATTTCTCGATGCCGGCTGGGGAACGCTTGTAAAACAAGTGTTCAAAAGCACCGAGGGACACCGCTGGTACCTACGCCTGCGAGGTTGGGAGGTTGACAGAATTAGTTTTGGGCGCAAATCGTTTGGCCACTCTTATGCCCTGCCGCGGCCGACCGCTGACCGGCCTGCTCTCTCGCGACTAGTTATGAAATTGGGCTAGAAAATCGGCCGCCGTCTGCGGCGGGCCAAGCGGCAGGCCTATGGCATCCACGTTTCTTGTCTCTACACGAACCGCTCTTACTGGCACAAGGGCCATAAACTACCTTCACCCGTTTATGCCACGCCAGAGATTTACTTCGCGGCTCAGCGCCTGCTTAACGCTCAACCAGCGATTCTGCCTGTCGCGATTCTAGCTGTCACCTGTTTTGCCCTTGAGCCCTTCCGGCCGGAGCAAATGCCGCTTTTCGAAAAACCCTCCGATAAACTCCACCGACTGGCTGATGCCGCAGATATTATCAATGATAAATACGGCGAGTTCGTATTGGCGCCAGCGCTTATGATGGGCATGGAGAACGAGGTGTTGAAACGCATTGCCTTCGGCAACATAAATACAAGGGACACGCGGGGGACTGTTCTTTAGTAGGGGGCGTCGATGGTAACTTTTCGACAGACACCGTAAAGCGCTTCGGCTTGAGACAGCGACAGCGGCCAGTTTGAGCGGGGCAAATAATACAAATTTTCCGCGGTTGGCTGGGCTTGCAGTATTTTAGAGATGGAAGATGTTCCCTTTTTGGGCAAAGCGATAATTTTACGAGTAAATGGCGGCAGGTTTAACTGATGATATTGTTTCATAAAGGCCCCGAGCATCACCGACTTTGGCGCGTGAGTATATTGTTGTAGTGACGGCAGAGCTTGGAAGCTGTGTACAGCCAGTCGTGATGTGGTTTGTGATTTCAACTGCCAAAATAATTTTAGAAAATTACTAATAGCTTGTGGGTTGGAAAAAGACAGCCAGACGTCAGCCGCCAGAATGACGGTTTCGTCAAATACCAATTCGGGGTAGTCCAATATTTTGGCGGTCGCGACCACCACTAGCGGACGACGTTTGGCAACATCGGCGGAAAGCGATTTCTGACCATAGACTGTTTTGGTTGGCGCCACGCTGACTTGATTTGCTACGCTTTCTGGCGTCAATCCCTCATAAACAGGGAAGGCCGCGCCACAGCCGGAGCAGGGTGGCAAAGAAGCGCGATGATTCCGCGAACAGACCGCCATTCCTTTCCCATCCGCCGCGAGCGGAGCTTGGCAGGTGGCGCATAAACTAGCCCGGTTACAGTAGGGGCATATTAGCACCATGCCCTTAGCAAAAGGCACTACGATAAGTTTGGATTTTATAACCGGCTTCGCGAGCTCGGCCTTATAATCCCCCTCCAACCAAGCTATTGCCGCGGAGTTTTTGGGGTGGCCTCCTAGAGCAGTTTTCTCTTTGTGTTTTAATTGCCATAAGGACTCATTGTCAACGACACTCATGCCATATATCGTCGCCACGCCGTAAATTTGGCGGCAAGCTTCAACCACTATCCGCGCGCTGTAGGCCGGTTTCTGGTCGTTAAAATAACCGTAATTCGATGGCTCCTCCATAATTATAAGCCGCAGATTAGACGCTGGCGCGAAAACTGCTTTGCGCGTTCCGATGATAATATGCTTCTTACCCTCAATAATCTCATTATACTGTTTTACGACCGTAGAACGACTTGCCTGTGATGTGATGTGGGCGACAGATCTTATAGAAAATATTGTTTTGCAATATTTCGCCGCGTAATCGGCTAAGCGACGGTTAGGCATAAGGACCAATACCTGCCCGCCGCGTTCAATAACATCTTTTATCTTAGATGTGTAATAGAGCATCCGGCTACTGAAATCCCGCTCCAAAATAATCGAAGTTGATTGTCCTGTGTGTGTAGGTCGGGAAGTGACAACTGCTAGTTTACTGGCGATAGGAACCGGTGGTAACATCGCGAAAATTACCTCTCCCAAACTCGTAATATAATACCGCGCGATAGTTCGCGCCAGTTCGAGGCCTCGACGATCAATTACCGCGCCGCATGACAATACTTTATCTACGCCCAGTATTCGAGGGAGGGGTATCTGGGGTCGAACCGGCGAGCTAATGATAACACCGCTGGTTTTGCGACCACGAAAAGTAACTTGCACAAGAGTGCCGATGTTGAGCGGCAAGTCCGAGCTATAAGTAAAAGCGCCAAACAATTGCGTCGTTGGACGATTGAGACATATGTCGTAATAGTGCCGCGTCATATCAAAGAAATTCAATGATTTTATCCCGCAGGTCGTCCAGATGAAGACGGCCGTGGGCGGAGAGCGCGATTATTTTTGACGATGTTTTTTTGAGCGCTCGCGCCGATGCTCTTAGCGTGAGAATGCTAACTCTATCGGCTTGGCTTAGCACCACTATTTCCTTTTTGCGCGTGAGCGACGGATTGAACAATTCCAGTTCTTTGCGGATAATGCCATAATCCCCCGCCGGGTCGGCTGAATCGGCACGGACGAGATGTACCAAAACCTTAGTCCTTTCGACGTGGCGTAAGAATTGGTCACCTAAGCCCTTGCCGCCAGCGGCGCCTTCGATTAAGCCGGGAATATCAGCGACCACAAATATTTTTTTCTTATACCGCCCCACCCCTAAAATTGGCTCGAGGGTTGTGAAGGGATAGTCGGCTATTTTGGGCTTAGCATTGGTCAATACTGAAAGCAGGGTCGATTTACCGGCATTGGGTAATCCAATGAGGCCAACATCGGCCAGGAGCTTAAGCTCTAAGCTCAACTTGGCTTCGCCTCCCTCCTTCCCTGGCTCAAATTCACGCGGTGTTTGATGGGTGGCGGTCGCAAAATGGACGTTGCCCTTGCCACCGCGTCCGCCGCGAGCCAAAACAATTTTTTCGCCATCGCGCGTTAAGTCAGCCACTGTGTGTTCGCTTGAATCCCTGACAATAGTGCCAACTGGAACACGGATAACTAAGTCCTTGCCATCCGCGCCATGCATTTTTTTCTTACCGCCCGCCTCGCCATCGGGGGCTTTGTATCTTGTTAATCGATGAAAATCGGTTAGAGTATTTATTTCTCTGGTTGCCAAGCAGACGACCTCGCCGCCGTCGCCGCCGTCGCCGCCGTCGGGCCCGCCTTTGGGAATATATTTTTCACGGCGCAAACTGGCCGAACCATCGCCGCCCTTGCCTGCCCGAACTTCAATTTTCGCTGTATCTATCATAATTAGACATTAGCATCAAAGACCCCTCCGAACAAGCACGGAGGGTGTATTGTTAGACGTTAGAAGTTAAGTGTTAGACGCAGGAGAATTCTTACAGGCGCTTACGATCCTCTAACCTCTAACGCCTAACTCCTAACCTACAAGTTAGAACGGGGATTCATAGCGGCCGTTGCGAATAACTTCAAAGTGAAGATGGGGACCGGTTGAGCGACCGGTATTGCCAGAGGCGGCGATAACTTCACCGGCGCCAACTATTTCACCGGCTGATACCTTGGCATTGGAAAGGTGAGCGTAGCGAGTTTTAAGACCACCACCATGATCGATGAGAACCATTATGCCATAACCTCCTGACCAGCCGTAAGACACTTCTACCACCCGGCCGGCCTTGGCCGCCACTACTGTTGTACCCACAGGTTCAACCATGTCAGTGCCCGTATGACCACGTTGTAGGCGACGAGATATATAGCCGTAATTTGTTGGCCTAACAAAGCCCCCCCCTGAATCATTGCCGGTATAACCACTGGCTTTCTCACGTGTCGTCAAACGGCGTGAGCCGGTTGAGGACGATGCTAATAGCTTCTTTTTTTGTTCGGCTTGTTCTTTGGCTTTGGCTTTAGCTATGACGGCCGCGCTGACATCGCCCGGCGGCAAAGTAAGTTTCTGACCTGCTTTTATCCCCTCACCGCTAATTTTGTTTTGAAATTGGATGGTGGCAATTTTCAGCCCAAACTCCCAACCTATTGTACTTAAAGTATCACCTTCCTTCACAACATAGTTAACGGTTTTTGTCCGATTAGCTTCGGTTTCTATTACGGGCGCTGCCGGCTCCTCGGTGGTAGCGGTACCGGCGATAACCGGCAACGAATAATAACCTGAAGATGCCTCTAGCGCCTGAGCAAGAACGATAGAGGTGGGATCTTCCTGAAGAGCGGGGGTGTAGGTGTCGACTTTAGACGCAAATTCCGCTTTTTGCTCAATAGTAATATCGGTTGAAGATGTAAAGGCAATATTTCGGATCCTGGCATTGGCAATATTAGTACCCAAACACAAAGCCGCCGCCAGCGTCGCGAGAAAAAGATGATAACCGGAGAACGGCTTCTGGCCCAAAAAGTAATAAGCGTACTTTAATGGGTTTTCTATGTGATGTTTTTTGTCCTTCCCGCCACGATTCCGCGGTTTGAAGATCCGGCTCAGTAAGATGCTTCCGGCCTCTTCTAACCTAGGAAAAGTTTTGGGAGAAGGTAACGGGACGGACGGACCGTCGTCGCTTGTAGATATTTTTTTAGTCATAGATCGCGCGGCTCATCGCCGACACCTAGCCATATTACCACAGGGTAAATCCTTGTCAAGCCACCCCCGGGTAGATTTCACGCTATAAGAAAAACAGCCACAATAAGCTGTTTTTTGGAGCGGGTGAGCGGACTCGAACCGCCGACCTTCTCCTTGGCAAGGAGACGTTCTACCACTGAACTACACCCGCACCGCACTTAAGATAATAACTAAAATACTGCGGATTGTAAATAACCTGTAACCATTGAAAATTTGCCCACAACAGGTATCCTAATCGTATCGGGGATTGGCGCAGTTGGTAGCGCGCCTGGTTTGGGACCAGGAGGTCGGCAGTTCGAGTCTGCCATCCCCGACCACGTAAAATTACTTCCTGGCAAATGAATTTCATTCTATTATAACAGGAGCGTAATCACGTGGCGCAGCCAAGTAAAATTGCTTTCTGGCTTATTGAGTTACATTCAATCACGGCAGAAACGCTATCTAGTGGCGCAGCCATGTAATATAAATCAAGGAGGATAGTATGGATGAATTTAATCCGGAGTTGGGGAAATTTCGGCTCACTGAAGACGAAAGACGTAAGGCAGAAGGAAGAGCCAGACGCGCAGGAGAAGATCCAAGGAAAGCGATTGAGCGCGCGGAAGGGAGAATGGCCGAAGCCAATGATAGCTTGCTGGATAACGAAAATATAAAGAGCACTAGGCCCATAGAAAAAATCGACGAGACGGACAAGGCGGCTTAGCCGGATTTATTATATAGACCCTGAAATTCTTACGCCCAGATAGGTAATAACTGACATAATGATTTACACCAAAGAGTTCAGGGACCAAAATCCTTGCCAATATGTTTCGCCCGATAAAGGCGCTCAGCTTAATGATTTCGCCCATCCGGAAGATTGGGTGGAATTTTAGAGAACTAGGATTTTCCTTTTTAGCTTAGTTGGTTTTGGCGACGGCTTTTTCGGTGACTTGGTAGTCGAGGCGGCGGCCTAGCATGAGACCGGTTTGGGCATCGATGGCGGCAAACGAACTCAAAAAAATACTGGCAAAAGGCACGAGTAACCACTGCCAAAGAAAGTTTAGATAGTACCACGAACTGCGATGTTTGGGCCGTGGCGGCAATAATAGATAGCTGATGATTACGCCGGTGATCAAGCCCACCAGGGCCAAACTCAAGATATAACGGGTAAATATCGGGAAGTTATAACCCAGAACGGTTTGGGTAAAACCGGTGTTGAAAGCCACCGGCACCCAGCCAAGAAATGAGATATAGAGCGCCGAAGTGGCCCAGGAAAAGTGGCTTTCGATGAGCCGCAATATCTTGCCCGATTTATTCCACCAGCTAATTTGCTTGTCTTTTATCGCCTTTTGCGTAACATATGGCAGGTCCGAAACGCCCCATGCCCAGCGGCGCAATTGGCGGTATTGATTTACGAGCGTACCCCAATACGACTCGGCCAGTACGGCGTCCATCCGCAAGGGGATGTAAAGTGGGACAATTTGCAGCTTGTCGCCGTAGTAAAAATAAGAGTCAAAATATTGCCGAGAATCCTCCGGGATAGCATCTACCGTCCAGTAACCAATATCAACGATGGTCTGGAAGACATCACTGCGGGATGAAAAATGGTGAAATCGGGTTGGGCGCAGCATATTATGCATAAATACTAAAGTTGAGCTTTGCGCGCAAACACGCATGAGCGCCGGCACATCCCAAATGTTGTTGGTGTAAGTATGGACCGGCTGGAAAGAAACCGGCTGGTTTTGCGGAGAAGTTAGGTATTTGTAAGCAACATAGTCGAAATAATTGGCATAAACGCGGGTGTCAGCGTCAAAATTGTGAGCTAATACTTTCGTATAAGAAATATGTTGTTTGTCCAACTCTCTTCTTAATTCCTTCGCCGCCCAAGTGGCATTGGCCGACTTACATTTTATCTCGCCGCTAATATTTGACGGGTGCACAGTGTGGATAATCTTTCCAAATACTCTGCCGAATTTTAGTTGTACTTGGCGATAGACCTCGTCTGTTAGAACTCGACCAGCACGTTCCTCCGATGCCAAAACCAACCAAAGGTGTTTCTTATTGGTATGGCTTTCGGCATAGCTCTCGATGGAATTTATCAGCAATTCAATCGGTTCCTTGTAATGAACAAGGATTATTGCGTGGTAGATTTCTGCTGGGTCAATGCCGGCCGCGTTCAACTGGATACCGCCGGTTTCGCTGGGCAATTTGGAGGACATCATCTCATGCCAGGGCACCCTAAGGTCATGGCGCATATAACGGTAGGTACGAATAGTATTGACCACCATACGAATAGAACGAAACAGCCAATAAAGATCAAAAACGATTATGAGAATCGCTATTAGCCACGGCCAGCGGAAGCTAAATATTACAGGCAAGAGCAGGGCGGTCCAGGTTAGAGCGCCGGGTAGAATTTCTAGCCAACGCCACCACCATGGTTTACTAGACGACATTTTTTACGATGATTATAAGATAATACACAACAATTGAAGCCATCAGCACTGCTGAAAGCATAAAAAATTGGGCTAGTAATCGCGCTTTGGGCAAAATAATAATACCCAATACTACATTAATTATTTCAAGACCCCAGCAAACTAATATTAGGTCTTGGTAGACTTTAACGGCCGGTCCGTACATACGCCACTGCCAGTACCCCAGCAAGACCAGCACCGCGCCATAAGCGAAAAATTCGCCGTATTTTTTGAGATATGCCAGCTTGGGAAATTTTATGCGAGTAGTGATTTTGGGCAGTTTCATGGGGTTTGTCATAAGTTTTATGTCCCGTAAAATATCTTTCTGTTTAAATGAATTACTTTCTATTCTAAACAGAAGCGATATCACGGGACTGCGCCATGCAGTTTTTGTCCCGTAAAACTCCTTACCGTCAAATAGAGTACCTCCTATTATGACGGTGCGTCGTCACGGGACTGCGCCCAGCTGACTGGGCTTGGAGCCACCTCCGAGATTTGAACTCGGGACCTCTGCTTTACGAAAGCATTGCTCTACCACTGAGCTAAGGTGGCATTTAAGACAAATTTTACCCCTTTACCCTTGACAAATCAAGAAAAATATGGTACGGTGGCAGGTTCTGTCGTGTAGTATCGGCAGAAACATTATTATCTTCAAAGGCAAGCAAGCCCGCTCCGTTAAGGAGCGGGCTTTCCGTACCGCCATGCCAAACACTAGAATAAGAATCTATTTTATAGAACCCTAGATGCTTGACCTACAGGGTTGCGGCGTAGGCATTCACAAGTCCCCAACCATAGAGATTATCAAAACCGCTCGCGCCCAAATCAATCGCCCTATCTTGAAGTTTCTTTTGCACCTCACTCGGATTCCACCTGCCATCAGCATTCGCGTCGTAGGAACCAACCGGGGTATTTAATACGAGCGCGGCAGAGCCCGTAACGTGCGGCGCGGCCATTGAGGTGCCAGAAAGTGTCGCATAACCAGTTCCTTTATATGTCGAGTAAATCGAGATGCCCGGAGCAGATAAATCAACTTCTGGACCGCGACTTGACCAAGAGGCAAGAGTATCGTTGTGATCAGTGGCAGAAACCGCTATGGTTTCGGGATAAGCCGCCGGGAAATTGACCGACTCACCCGAATTTCCCGCGGCAGCTACTGTCACTAAGCCGGCGCTTCTAGCAGCAATCACAGCGTCGTGAAACGATTGGATATTCGAAGTCGTGCCTAGGCTCATATTAATCACCTGCATATTATTCGCGATCGCCCACTGTATTCCTTCAATCACATCAGAAAGATACCCGGAGCCAGCGGAGTTTAACACCTTAATCGCATAGAGATCTGCAGCAGGCCCGACGCCGATAACGCCAGTGGCATTGTTAAGCGCCGCGACAACACCGGCAACATGCGAGCCATGCCCGTTATCATCATTCCAGTTTTTGCGAGGATTAATAGTGTTCACACCACCCTTCACATTGGCCAGAATATCGGGATGTTTGTTGGAAATACCAGTATCAATAATACCAACTTTAACTGGACCGGCGGTATTACCACCAGGCCAGACTAATTCCGCATCGACCCGATCAATACCCCACGGGAGAACTTGAGGCGGTGGTATTGCAATCCCACCTCCCGCTTTACGAGCAAGAGCTTCAACAATAATGTCTTCTTCAACGCGAACCACTGCCGGATGCGACTTGAGTTTTTCCGCCGCGGCTCGAGAAGGGAGCCACACAACTTTGGCACTAATGAGATCGAGGTTTTTTAGATTGCTACCGCCCGCGCGGGCAACTATTTCGTCCTTCACTGAATCGTTCAGGGCATCATTAAAGACGACAATCTTACGCCCGCCGGAGGCATTAGCTTTCGCCGTGGACTGGGTTATAAACAGCGCCAAGCCAAAAATTGCGAAGAGGGCAATGGCACCAGAAGCAAATATTTTCATAATGACCTCCCTATGATTTATACGCCTTATTTTTTATACACATTGTTTAATCTTTTCTCTATAATAAGCCGAGATAATCAGAGAATCAATAGCACAATAAAAACTATTAGCATTGCAAGAAATAACCAACCCAGCGTGGCTATGAGGTGCCGAATGGCTTCTTTTTTATGGCCGTCCAAAAACAGCATAAGTGGTTTGCCGAGGATAAGCGTGCCAACCACTGCTGCCGAGAAAGTGAAAAGCAAGAGAAAGGCGATGATGCCCAAGATGTTTTCCATCTTGCCGAATATCCGCTCGGCGTTATTCATAACCAGCGCCACCAGCGCGACATACGAAACAACTCCGAAAGCGTTGCCCAAGCCAGATGTAAAATTATATTTTTTCATTTTTGAAATTAATGACCAACTCAGATGCCCCACTTCGCTCCTCGGCCGCACTCGGAGTTCCGCGGGACACACTCCTTATCTTTCTAAATCCCAATACTTAAATATTTTTTCATATTTGGCGTGCCGCGCGAAGTCCGCCATAGGCGCAACGGAGTGTGGAGCGGGATACCAGAATCGAACTGGCACCTCAACCTTGCCCGTCCTCCGCAGTAGCAAGGTGGAGCAGGTAACGGGAATCGGACCCGTGCCTCATCCTTGGGAAGGATACGTTCTGCCATTAAACCATACCTGCACTTGCTACGGAGGATGGAGGAAGGTTGCATTCTGCCACTAAACCAATCCCGCAACTACCAACACAAGAGAATATAATAAATACTATTCTCCCTATGAGCAGTTATTAAGCAGGCTCTAATATACAACAAAAACCGCGTCTTTGTCGGTTCTACTTCGGCTCGGTCTTCATAGGGGCGCCGCCGGCAAAAAGAAGGATTAGGAGAATGACACCGCTTATGACCGCGCTCCAAGTCGCTGACGCGCTGTCGGAAAACCCCAAAACCCAAGGCGAGATAACCAGCCAAATGCCAACTAGCACTTTTATAATCTTCACTCGCAATCACCACCCTTCTAGTTCATGTCTATGTATATTTTACTTTATATTTGGGCAAATATTAAAGAGGATTGTCAAGAGCCAGTTATTCGTAACGGAGGGCTTCGATGGGGTCTTTGCGGGCGGCGCGCAGCGCCGGAATAAGACCGAAGATTATACCGATAAGCGCCGAGCCGCCAACCGCCAGCCAGAGCACGCTCCAAGTAATAGCGGGTGTTAGCGGAGTTTGAGATTTTATGACAATACTAGCAACAATTGTCATGCCCAAGCCAATCAACCCACCAAGTAAAGTAATAACCATCGATTCCATCAGGAACTGGAAAAGTATGGCGCGGTTAGTGGCGCCCACCGCCTTGCGAATGCCTATCTCCCGCGTGCGTTCGGTAACAGTCACTAACATAATATTCATAATGCCAATGCCACCCACGACAATTGAAATTGCCGCGATGGCTGATACCATCGCCGTTGCCATATTGAGAAATTGGCTAAACAGGTCGAGCATATCGTCTTGCGTCACGACAGTGAAATTTTCATCGCCCTTATGGCTTGCTAGAAGAGTAGCTTTAATGCTTTCTTTTTCCGCTTTAATGTCGGCGTTGTCCTTGGCTTTAATAATGATACGCATAATGCGAACTTGGCCCTTATTGAGCACGGTAGCCGTATCGAACGGTATGGCGGCAAGGTTGTTGAGGTCGGAGGCAAAAGCCGCTGACGCTTTGCTTTCAGCCAGCACCCCAATAACTTTAAATTCGCCGCTCTTGCCAAGCTGTAAATTTTGCCCCAGAGCGTTGGCATTGCCAAAAAGTTTCTCCGCGGCACTGTGACTTAGAATAATTACTTTTTCCTTCGAGCCACTGGCGAATAAATTGCCTTTTTCCAAACTAATCACCTGCATGGCTTGCAAAATATTAGGGGTTGTACCCACCAAGGTCGGGGTAGCTTTTTGAGCGCCGGCATTTAGCTCGCCACTCACAAGTGTCATGGGCGCCACAACCTCAATACCTGGCATGGCTTGCAGAATATTGACATCGTCAAGAGTTAAAATATCACCAGAGAGAAAATCAGCCGGGTTGCCTTGGTTCATTGACTGGGAACTGGTAGTGTCAATTTTACCGGCGATGACGGCGATGACATTGGTTCCCAACCCAGAGATTAGTGACGAGACATCGTTTTTTAGACCTTGGCCCACCGAAACAAGCGTGCTCACCGAAGCGACGCCAATCACCACGCCTAATATTGCCAGAAAGGATGTTAGTTTATTGCGCCAAATTGATAGTAATGCCGTTTTTACAATAGTAATCATTATTTGACAATAGCTCCGTCTTTTATCCGCACGACACGGCGCGCGCGGCTGACTATTTCTTTGTCGTGTGTAACAATCAATACCGTGACACCTTTATTATTAAATCTTTCAAGCAAGTCAATGATGCCGTGACCGGTTTTTGAGTCGAGGTTGCCGGTCGGCTCGTCAGCGAGAATGACGTCGGGGTTGTTGATTAACGCTCGTGCAATAGCTACCCGCTGTTTTTCACCGCCCGACAAATTGTCGATAATAGTTTCTGTACGCTCTTTTAATCCCACCGCGGCCAAAAGAGAGCCGGCGGTGGCGTGGCTGCCTTTTATGTGAGAGTAGGTAGTCGGCAAGAGAACATTGTGTAGGGCGCTAAAACGCGCTAACAGGTTAAAGTTTTGAAAAACAAAGCCCACTTCCTCGCGGCGAATGCGCGCCGCTTCACCACT
>CAYHTS010000004.1:0-23223 GCA_964359635.1 uncultured Candidatus Saccharibacteria bacterium
AGAATTACGATGAGGTAAAAAGGTATGTTGGCGAAGCTTCAAAGAAAACCGCTCTTGAGCGAGCGGAATATACCAGAGAAAAATCTGGTGTTGAGCTCAAGGGTATAGAGGCAATAAATCCTGCCAATGGCAAAAAGATTCCGGTGTGGGTAGCGGATTATGTCCTGCCGGATTACGGCCACGGCGCTATTATGGCTGTCCCAGCCCACGACGAACGTGATTTTGAGTTTGCATCGAAATTCAACCTGCCCGTCACGGAGGTTGTCTCGCCGGAAAGCACACGGCACGAACTAAGCGAGGCCTATATCGGCGACGGTAAGCTAATAAACTCCGCGGAATTTGACGGTGAAGACGCAAATAAAATCGGCGCAAGCATAGCTCGGAAGGTTGGTGGCCAAATAGCAACCACATATCGCCTTCGTGACTGGCTTGTTTCTCGTCAGCGATACTGGGGCGCGCCGATTCCAATAATATACTGCGAGAGGTGCGGCGCCGTGCCAGTGCCTGAAAAGGATTTACCCGTCCGGTTGCCGGATGATGTTGATTTTAAGCCGACCGGCGAGTCGCCCCTTGCTCGCTCAAAAAGTTTTCACGCTGTGAGATGTCCCAGTTGTGGCGGCGGCGCCAAGCGGGAGTCGGATACGATGGACACTTTTGTTGACTCGAGCTGGTATTATCTGCGCTACGCCGACCCCGAGAATTCAAAGGAAATATTTGCCAAAGAACTGGTTAAGAGCTGGCTGCCGGTCGATGTATATATCGGCGGCGCGGAACACGCGGTCTTGCATTTACTTTACGCAAGATTTATCACTAAATTTCTTTACGACGAAAAAATGATTGATTTCGATGAGCCATTTGTCAAATTACGAAATCAGGGGTTAATTCTCGGGTCTGACGGCAACAAGATGAGTAAGTCGCGAGGCAACGTGGTCAATCCGGATGAAATTGTCGATAATTATGGCGCCGACACATTGCGACTATATGAAATGTTTCTAGGTCCTCTGGAGCAGGTTAAGCCATGGGATACAAACGGCATCGAGGGAGCGTTTCGATTTCTGAAGAGGGTTTATAAGTTGATCGGCTCCGGCGGATTTGGCGACGGTGATATGCACGCTCAAACACAGGCATTGATCAACGTGGTATCTTCAAAAATTGAGTCATACCATTTCAACACGGCTATTTCTTCGATGATGGAATATGTTAATTGGTCTATCTCCAACAAAGAAAAACTAACAAGGGCCGATGCTCAAAACTTTATCAAGCTTCTATCTCCCTTCGCTCCTCACATTGCCGAAGAGCTCTGGACGCGTATTGGCGGCGAGGGTTTTGTCAGTAATGCTCCGTGGCCGGAGGTTAAGGAGAGTAGCGAAAGAGAATGTGTTACCATACCTATCCAAATAAACGGCAGGGTTAGAGCGACTCTCGATGTTGCACCTGACGCAGACAAGGACGAAGTAATTAAGAACGCCAGAAATGTGTTAGACGAGAGGGGCCTCGACGTCGATAGGGACGCTAAAGTGGTCTACGTTCCCGGGCGTGTCCTAAATCTAGTGACAAACAAGTAGAATTCTGATAATGTAAAGCAGATACGTACCTCCTAAATCCTAATACCAAGCCCCTAACTCCAAAAGGAACAAACTTATGGCCGAACCAAAAAAGAAATTGACTGGCACCAGGAGCGGCAATCGCCGTAGTCATAGTCAGCTAGTAACCAGCAAACCTAGCAAATGTAGCCATTGCGGCGCGCCGGTTGTCGCCCATCGCGTTTGTCCTGTGTGCGGCTATTATAAGGGCAAGAAAGTCATCGACATTAAGTAACGATAAATACAATTCACGCGTATGCGCGCAAACTAATCACGCGAATGCAAGCGGATAACAAGGTGTCATTGCGAGGAGACCAGAAGGGACGACGCGGCAATCTACACCATATGAGGTTGCTTCGCCCCCCACTGGGGGAGCTCGCAATGACAGGAGTAGATAGTTATTTGATTCACGTGAATCATATCCTCTAATAGATAACATGAATCGCCACTTTGCCAGAATTGTTGCCATGCAGTCGCTCTATGAGTGGGATTTTCGTGGTGATGAGGAGCCACTTGCTATATTACGAAGAAATTGCGATACGCTCGAAGACGAAGTCGACTATGACTTCGCGGCTCACCTCGTAAAGTTAGTTGTAGAGCATCGGGGGACGATAGACAAATCAATCGCCGCCGCCGCGCCAGAGTGGCCTTTTGAGCAAATTTCGCTCGTTGATCGTAACATATTGCGTGTTGCGGTTGCCGAACTTGCGCACGACCGAGACATACCTCCCAAGGTTGCTATCAACGAAGCCATTGAAATGGCGAAAGCGTACGGTGGCGAAACCTCGTCAAAATTCGTTAACGGAGTCATTGGGACCATATACCGACAAAGCGAGCGGTACCAGGAAGAAGGAGAGAAAAAATGACAGAAAGAAGTAATCTAGAAAAGAATATCGGCTATCACTTTAACGACGCGGGTCTACTCGAGGTTGTATTGACGCATCGTTCATATCTTAATGAGCATCGCCATACAATGCTCGAACACAACGAGCGCTTGGAATTTTTAGGCGATGCTGTGCTAGAGTTGGTTGTTACCGAATATCTATATTTACATTATAAAAATCCGGAGGGCGAGTTAACTAGCTGGCGTAGCGCCCTTGTCCGCGGCACATCGCTCTCGAGCGTCGCCGCCAAAATCGACATTGAGCGCAACCTCAAGATGTCGCGCGGCGAAGCAAAGTCGTCCGGCAAAAGCCGCTCATTGATCCTCGCTAACGCGCTTGAGGCGCTAATTGGGGCGTTGTATCTTGATGGAGGTATATCGGCTGCCGAGAAGTTTATTGAAAAATATCTCATTGTTGAGCTCGATAATATTATCGAGAAGGGACTTTATCGTGACGCTAAAAGCGCGCTTCAGGAAATAGTGCAGGAACGTGAGGGCACAACTCCGGTATATAATATCATCTCTGAAGCCGGGCCTGACCACGCCAAGGTCTTTATCTCGGCCGTGATGGTTGGTGAACGCGAACTTGCGCGTGGCGAAGGAGCTTCAAAGCAAGCGGCCGAGCAGGAAGCCGCCCGCCACGCCCTAAGCATCCTGGAGTCGGAATAATATCCTCCATTTTCATTTATTAACCGTAAACACCACTTAGATTCTTGATGGGTGAAATAACGGTCTCAAGTCCTTGAAATCTACGGTATAAGTAATTATAATATAGTACTGGCGTGTATTAAGTCGCCAGCGTCCCTTGACATTAAACCGACCGCATAGCAGTCGGGAAAAAGCTAGAGTTGCCGAAAGGAAGAGGTAATGGCGATACGGCGCAACGACAGGCAAGAATACCGCGGGTTCTACTATTCGGAGGTCGGTAGCGTTGTAGGAGTTGTAACAAGCTTTCTTTTCATCGGACTTTGGAGTGCTACAGTTATTGGGTATTACGGCGAGCGTCAAGTTGCTTCGCATAACGCGAGAATCGCCGAGTCGTTATGGAAGTCTTTTGATGTCCAGTGCCTTCAAGTCGATACTGCCAATAACTTTTGGCAGGAGGTGGCGGTGCGTGAACACGAACCGGCGACCAGCGAAGAGTTGTTGGCTCACGATGTTCGCGCGACCTATCTTGGCGCAGACGACGCCAATGAACGTGTTGCCGCCATGCAGCGGCTCTTAGTCGAGGGTCGAGACGCGTATGAAGGAACCGATACTGAAGTTATCGACTATGTGTTTGAACAGGAGGCCAAGAAGGGAATCACAAGCTACCTAGGATCACAGGACAACCAACCATGGACCGCCGAAGGACTTTTAGCGGCCGTGAAGCTGTCTTATCCCGAAGAGCCCGCCTCGCCACGGACACAGGCGCCATTCCCTGGTTTTTGGGAGTGGGCACGCAATCCATGTGTTTTCGTATTCTATGGCGGAATAGGGTTGTTACTGTTCACTCCTCTGGCCTTCAGCTCAAGGAAAGTTACCTTCTGCTGGCTCCCAACACGCGACGATTGGGGATGGTGGTTGTTATCCACCATCATCTGTCTGCCGTGCTTTATGGCAATGTGCGTTGGGCACGGACTCTTCTTAGTCGTCCGTCCGCTGATTGCTTTCCCGAAGAGGACGATAGGTGTCATAGGCGTTTGGCGCGCCAGCGTCAGAAAGCGCCGTGAAGAACGTGGCCACCCCCACTACCAAAGTATCAAGCGCCTCCGCCGACTAATCACCGAGATTGAAGAATTCCTGAAGACATTTCCCGTCTGTGACGAGGCAGCTGTCCTTGGGGCATCGTTAGACACGGCGAAGCGCGAGTTGGAAGTGTTGTCGGCCGACAGGCCAGCAATAACACAAGCTTGTCCGACGCCTTCAGCCGAGGAATTAAGGAGGATAGAACTTGCCGTCAGAGGAGTTGATGAAATTGTAGCAACTCGGCTGGCAGAAGGAGAGCAGACCTAGCCATCACTGGGGGCCCCTTGGGCCCCCTTAAACTATAATATTTTTTCAAATTAAAACCATTCTAACCGGTGCATGTCTAAGATATCCATGGAGTTTATGGGCTTGGCTAGAGCTTCCTTCGGACATCCTTGTAGAGTGATAGCGCTTTGGCCTTAGGCCAATCATGGGGTAGAAGTTCTTTGGGTAGGTTGGGCTCGGTAGCCATAATCAAGGCCAGATCGAATATAATCCTCTTAACCTTCAGGCCAAAATCGGGACTAGCGGGCTTAATAGCGCTAATGCTATGTTGCGAATCGGCTATGAACTTTTCGTAGCGCTTTCTGATGTCCGTCAGGCTCCAGGCGATACTGACGATAGAGTTTTGATCATTGGTCTTGCTAACCATTACGATAACGT
Organism: uncultured Candidatus Saccharibacteria bacterium; assembly: GCA_964359635.1. Lineage (GTDB taxonomy): Bacteria > Patescibacteriota > UBA1384 > UBA1384 > UBA1384 > DATEBX01. The sequence continues at coordinate 4,858 of CAYHTS010000004.1, forward strand.
TTTTTAAAATATTTACTTTGCGGGCAAAGTTACTAATACTCGCTGCGTGATGGTGGGGTGATACCCATACGGAGCCGTAAAGGTTGCCGAAACCAAGCTTTTGCAGGCACCGTCTTAGACGGTCGCGATTAGGGCGATTGCTTTCCGGTACGCTAAAGACCACCGTGGTCCATTTGCCGTCCCAGGAGGTTTCTTTTTTGTGTAAACTATCCAGTGTTATATCGATATACGAACGTCCATTGGGTGTTAACTGGTAGGATATGTCAGCGGTTTTTGATTTGATTCGCCCAATGAGATTTTGAGCTTCCAGCTTGCCGATTATGCCCTTTAAGCTGTTCTTGTAGTACCGGCGTAAATCATCGTGAGGCACCTGTCCCTCGTGCTCAATTTTAATTAGGACTTCGTTGGTTGGAGATAGCATTTGTACGTTAGTATGGTTGGATAATACTATCCTTATAGTAAAATAATTTAGTTTAATGTCAACACCAAAATCAGCGCCAACTCCTAGGTGTCAGTATCGTAGGTTATTTTTATATTAAATTAACCGCAAACACACCTCGTAGGTGTGTTTATTGGTTTAACATGTCGATGCTAGATAGTGGCAGGTGAATTAGTTTAAGGGCCAGGTGTAACTGGCGAAGCCCCAGTCAAGAAGTTTCTTACTCTCAACGGCGCTGGCCGTATTCAAGGGGGATGCGGTATTGAGGATTACAGACACGATAGTGCGATTATTTCTGGCGGCGGCGGTAACGAGACAGTGTCCCGCTTCCGGCGTGTAACCGGTCTTACCGCCAATTAACCCGTCAAAATGCATCTCATTCGTTATTAGCCGATTGGAATTGGCCAGAGTATGAACCTTACCGTCAAGGGATGTAATGGTAGTCTCTCCCGTGCCGATAATTTCTCTAAACAGAGGGTAGTGTAGGGCGTAGCTAAATAAAATAGCTTGTTCGTAGGCCGTTGATTTGCTCTCGGGGCTTAGGCCGTGAGGATCACCGTAGCTGGTTTTTTTGAGACCCATGTCACGCGCTCGCTTATTCATATTGTCCACAAACTTTTCAACCGAGCCAGAGGTAGCGCGTGCCAGGGCATTAGCGGCTTCATTGCTGGAGCGAATCAAGAGCGCCTTCAGTAAATCACTAACTTTGAGTTGTTCGCCAATAGAGAGTCCAAGGTTAGAGCCGACTACCCTGATGTCATCCGCGGTCATAGATACGTAGTCATTTAACCTGTTATTATCAATGACAAGCACAGCAGTCATTACCTTGGTTATGCTGGCAATTGGAACCTGGTCGGTGTGTGCTTGGGAATAAAGCACATACTTAGCTTCATCATCAATGAGGGTTGCGTTTCTTGCGCCAATATATGGATTGGATAAATTGGCAATTGGGGTTGGCAATTGCAAGAACTTAACGATTGGGGGCGTAGTTTTTGAGCTTATATTTTCAGAATACGCGCCCAATACTACAGGCGAAGAACGATGGCTAACTTTTTGCCATATACCCAGGCCTATGATCGCCAATATGCCGACGAATATTACAATAAGATATCTTGGTGTACGCTGGTGTTCGTCCATTATTAATTATGACTCTCTTATATACGCGTGATATTTTTCTTTAAGAAATTCAATCATCTCATTGTGCCATCGGCTGGCCTGGTCTCCTGTTAGTGTTTTCTCGGTGTCCTGATAGACCATCCTTATAGCCACACTCTTTTTATCGCCGCCAAGTTTGTCGGATTCATATTCGTCAAAAACTTCCGCGAGTAGAATGTGATGATTGATGTTTAGAATTTCATCGATAATATTGTTGGTATCAGTGTCCTTGTCGACGACGACAGCTATATCCAATACCACGGGCGGATATTTGGATACCTGACGATAAACCGCGGCAGATATTGAGGGTTCTGTGTGGCCGGACGGTTTGTGGTCTGTGAGCTCGGTTTCAGAGTAATATAGATTTCTTCTGGACCCTAGATACTGCCCTATCGTACTGTCCGGTGTGATAGTTATTGTCTCCCCAATACTAATATCGCTGGATCGGGTGCTAATAAAGCCGATATTCGTCTTTTCCTTGTCGTCCGCAAATACATTGCCAATTTCAAACATATTAATGTCGCTAAACCAAGGGTTAACGAGCGCCGCCCTCAGGAGTCCCATGGTTAAATTTGGCCGAAGATAACGGTAGTGTACTGAAGGCGGGTGGCCTATCTCAACGAGTTTTGTCTGGGTTAGATTGAGGGCAATTATATCCTCATGGCTAACAAACGAATAGGAATAATTTTCAGTCCAGCCGTCATGAGCCAATTTTGCTCGATGGTTAATAGCATAATTATTTTCATCGTATTTATTATCGGATTGCGAGAGTGGCTTCTCGGGTATGGCGTCAAAACCTTTAAGCCGTAGAACTTCTTCGGCTAAAGCTTCAGTATTGGTAACATCTCGAAGACGCCAACTTGGTACGCTATACGAGCCGTCGGTAATTTTCATGAACCCCAGCGGAGCAAGCGCGCTGGCAATATCATCGGCTGTAATCTCCATGCCGTTTATTCGAGCATAATCCTGGGGGGTTAAAGTTATAGCTTGAGTATTGAATGGTCGCGGATAAATATCCATTACCTCCGTTACATTGTAGCCGAATGTCTTAAGGAGACGCGCGGCTTTGCCGAGAGCCCGAAGGGTTAACTCAACATCCACATAGCGCTCGTAGCGGTATGAGGCGGGTGTGGAGATGCCCGATGAGCGGGCAGTTCGTCGCGCAACCTCGGGATTGATGGCGGCCGCTTGAACAAGTATTCTCGTAGTATGCTCGTCTACTGCCGTGGTTTGCCCGCCGCAAACTCCAACAAGGTCGATGGGGTGTTCCCCGTCTCTGGCAATCAGGTTAATTGACGATAGTTTAATGGATTGGTTATTTAATAGGTTAATAGTTTGACCTTGCTTGGCGTAGCCGATATTAATTGATTTTATCTTATCTAGATCGAAGGCGTGGAGGGGCTGGCCGGTTTCATGCATAATATAATTAGTAATATCGACTATGGCGTTCTTGGAGTTTAAGTTGATAAGTTTCAGCCTCTCGCTGATTAGCGGTGAAGATATTACATCTCTAGGCCCCTCGGCGATGAAATAGCTGTAGCGTGGGATGGCATCTTCAACTGATGGCTCTATGGCAACCATGCCCGTCCGTCTGTCATTAGCTCTAAGTGGAGTCAGCTTTTCCCTAGGAGTAATATTTTTAGACGCGGCGTATTCTCGTGCTAACCCTAATACGCTCAAGCAGTCACCTCTGTTGGGGGTAATTTCTATGTCAAGGAAGTTATTATTGACTTCGTCAGAGGGGAAACCTAGAGACAGAAATATCTCCGCCAGCTCTTCAGGCGTTTCGGTAACATCAACATATTCTTTCAGCCATTCAATTGGCAGTATCATATAATCTATTATTCCAAACTAGATATACCGAGCCCTAAATAAAATTCGGTGTTAAGCATTCAAATTATTCCAAGCCAATTAATTCTGATAGAAGTATCATCTCTCATGCTAAAACTGTTTGAGAAATCTCAAATCACCACTGTAGGTTAAACGGATATTATCTATACCGCGCTCTAACATCATAAGGCGATCAACCCCAACGCCAAAGGCGAAACCGCTCCACGTACTTGGGTTTAGCTTCATGTTACGAATTACATCGGGGTGAATAAGCCCGCTTCCCAGAAGTTCAAGCCATTTACCGCGCCACTTTATCATTACCTCCATCCCCGGTTCAACGTAAGGAAAATTATGGGGATAAAACTTTGTCTCAATCTCTCTTTTTAGCATTTGGCCAAGAAAACTTTTTAGCGTCCAAACAAGATGACCCATATTTATACCCCTATCGATGGCAAAGCCCTCGAGTTGATAGAAAGTTGCTTCGTGGGTGGCGTCGGTAGCTTCGTTGCGGTATATGCGTCCTGGCACGATTATTCTAACCGGTGGCTTCTTGCCAAGCTCGGTCATAGTCGCAACCTGCATGGACGATGTATGCGTTCGCAAAACCCGTCCATCGGTCGTCCAAAACGTGTCCTGAGCGTCGCGCGCCGGGTGGTCCTTGGCGACCAAAACGCTGTCGAAATTGTGCCATTCAGTCGTAACTTCGGGACCCTCAATAACCTCAAAGCCCATCGCGCCAAGTATTTTAGAGGCGCGGGCGATGGTTTGAGTGATAGGATGCAAATGTCCTTTGGGGTAATTACGCATAATTTGTTCCACGGTGGCGAAAGAAGAATTCAATAAGTACGAGCGCTATTATATAAACACTGGCGCTTAATATGTTCAACACATCGATAGAGCGTAGTATCAATAATCCGACTAGGCCAATGCTGGCAATAAGACCCTGCCTGACAGAATTTGTCAAACTGCCGATCTTTGAAGAGTTTTTTTTATTCTTCCTAATATAATAATTTACCATCGTGGCGGTTCCCCAGATAAATATTACAAGAAATATATAAAAGAGAGCTTGCCCCTTTTGGCCGTACGTGTAGGGATCCGTGGTTTCGAGGATAGCGAACCATCCGCCAAAGGCGAGAATCGTAACGGTAAATATTGCGAATAATAATCTGTAATGCTTCACAGCTTGTCAATAATTTTATACATTCTATCTGCTTTTTGTTCGCTGGAGTCGATAGTATAGTCAATAGTTGGTATCCACTTGAGTGGAACCTGTTTTCTGATAATTGAGGTTATTTCGCGGCGGTAGGGTCTAATAATGTCGGAGATATTCTTCTCGGGACTAAGGGGTGGGAAAAAGCTAAGGTAGGCAATCCCCCTTTTTGTGTCCGACTCTAGCTCGACGCGGGCGCAACTCACTATCCCGTATTTTTCACCTAATTCTTTTTGAAGGTACTTTGATAGCTCGTGTGCTATGGCCTCACTAATTTGTTCTAGTCTGCTATATGGCTTAACCATAGCTAAAACATACCATATAAGACCTCGGTGGTAAATATCATGACAGGAGATTTAGTTTTAAGGTAAACCGCGTACAGCTTAGTGGAGGATTGTGGGACGTCACTGGTCTGCCATCAACAAAATTGGCATATCTACTCGGGCACGCGTCCATAAAGGAGTTCCGGAGAGAGCATTCGTGCTATAATGAATAAAAGTAGTTAACTCAAAGGAGGATGTGTGGAAGAACCAATAAATAACACTCCGACAAGTACGGGCGGTAAAAAGATAATATGGATAATAGTTGTCATAGCCGTATTGGGCCTGGGACTAGCGGCCTATTTTTTGCTGCTTAGACCGAATTCTCCCGTGAAGACCGGTCTGCTGGGTGGTGCGGGTAAGCTTAACTCTAGCTGTAAATACAATGACCCCGATTTGTGTAAATTTATCAATAATTGGAAAGACATTAAGTACTTTACCGTTAACTCCACTTCGACATTTGAGGGTAAGCCGATTAAGATGGTGCTTATGTCAGCCGGCGATGATCGGACGCAGATAATTAATTACGAGGATAACGCCGAGGGTATGAATATTATAACTATCGGTAAGGATACTTACACTAAGGATTACACCGATAATAAATGGGTCAAAACGACCCAAGAGGCCTCGGCTAATGATAGCATTACGAAGGACTTTAATTTTGATGACAAGGCAGAGCTGGCTCAAGACCAAACGACATACAAAAAGATTGGCACGGAAGCGTGCGGTAAACTAACTTGCTTCAAATATCAAGTCCTTGATACTTCAATTCCTGATTCGACAGAATATATCCTATTTGATAATAAACAGTACATGCTACGCAAGACAATCTCTATCGGTAAGGACAATAATCGCGCCGAAGCGGAGTTTGACTATTCAAAAATCTCGATTGACGTTCCTTCGCCAGTTAAGGATTCGATTGCCATTCCGTCCGACCGGTCATCCGCGGATACCCCGATAACAAGCGGTGCAACTTCGACTACACAAAACTCCCCGTCTGTTAATTCAGACGCTTCGGTCAGTTCAGAAGACATTCCGGTTGATACCGGCGATACGGAAGTTATTTCGGAGTAGAGCTCTCATTAGCGCTTTGCCCATTGAGGAGCGCGGCGGGCACGGCGCAGCCCTGGTTTCTTGCGTTCTTTTTCGCGCGGGTCGCGGGTGATATACCCGGCTTCGCGTAAGGTCTTTTTGTTGCTTTCATCAAGCTTCACCAGGGCTCTCGCTACGGCAAGTTTAGCAGCATCTATTCTTGAGTGGTAACCGCCGCCAGTCAAGAAAAGCTTTACATTGTATTTAGAAGCTAAGCCGATGAGGTCGAAAAGTTGCATGATTTCATCGGTATCGGATTTTTTTGTGAAAACGTAATCGCAGACTATCTTGCCATGACCAGGAGTTAGTATAACTCTAGCCACCGCCGATTTACGTCGGCCGACCGCTGATATATTCTCTATTTTATTCATGATTTTGCCTCTCGTGTAGCGTTTTTTGCGGGTCTCGAAACTATCTCGCCTTCGTATATCTTTAGCCGCTTGAGCCAGCGTGACTGTAACTTATTCTTAGGTAACATACCTTTTGTGGCAATTTTGAGAGCATCGCCCAATTTAATGTCTTTCAGCGCGGCTGATCTGAGGTTGCCGATATAGCCCGAGTGGCGGTAATATATTTTATTCTCTAGTTTGCGACCCGTCACGTAAATCTTTGACGCGTTATATACTATCACTTGGTCGCCAATATCGTTTTGGATATTAAATTCCGGCTTATCCTTACCACGCAATAAGTTAGCGACTTTGACGGCAAGTCGTCCTAGGATTTCTCCTTCAGCGTTAATTTTATGTGTTGGTCTCGATGCCATAATATTACCCTTTGATGCTATTTTTTGCGGATACGGCTTTCGTTGGCTTCTTGTCGATAGTTAACGGCGAATCGCTGTCAGCTGGGTTTACTTTAGGATCTTGTGGCGACTCAATCTTCTTGCTTGCCGTTGTCTGCTCGGTCTTGATAGTCAGTTCAATAATTGTCCTTAGGGCGTTGTCGCCATGGCGTGGCGATAATTTAATGATACGGGTAAAGCCGCCATCAGTTGAAGCGAAGCGCGACTTAATAATATCAAGCATCTTTTGGGCTGCTTTTTCCGTCTGGAGCATGGCCAATGCCAGCCTATAACCGTTGACAGCGTCTGTTTTTTTCACCCTGTTAATTAATCGTTCGGTATAGGATTGAACCAATTTGGCTTTTGGTAGCGTAGTGATTATTCTCTCATAAACAATCAAGCTCGTAGCAAGATTTTTGACGAGTCCTGTTCGGTGGTCCTTGGGTCTTGATAGTTTAAAACTTTTCATGGTTCAATTCTTGGCGGACTTTTTTACTTTCTTTGCGGTTATCTTTGGCTTCGCTTTTGTTGAACCTGTTGATTTCGCCTTCTTAGTCTTAGATGTAACTGTTTTTATGACGATTTCTTCGTTGACAAGCGTCATATGGTCAATAAGTATTTGGCAGGCGCGCTTTATGGCCTCTTCTGGTGTTATGCTACCGTTGGTAGTAATATCGATCGTCAGTTTATCGAAGTTTGTTACACTGCCGACACGAGTATTGACAACATCGTAATGAACTTTCTTGATTGGTGTAAAAACGCTATCTATGAGTATCGTGCCTAGAGGTACTTTTTCATCGGTTCTTTTTTCAGTTGGTACGAAACCACGTCCCTTTTCAATGGTTACCTCGGCGCGTATCTTACCACCCTTCTCAAGCGTTGCCAGATGATATGTGGGGTCGATTATTTCGATTTGAGCGTTGGTCTTAAAGTCCTTGGCTGTTATATTGCCGGGACCCTTAACGTCTAGAACCAGAGTTGCCGCCTCATCGCCATGAAGACGCAAGGGCAAACCCTTTAGGTTCAATATGAACTGAACTATATCCTCTCTCATACTTTCCAGAGCTGAAAATTCGTGGGATGCGCCATCGATCTTAACTGAGCTTACGGCGCTGCCTTCAAGAGATGAAAGCATGACGCGTCGCAGAGAGTTACCGATGGTCATACCATAACCCGGGCTGAGCGGCTCAATGACAAACGTCGCGCTATTATCCTTGTCCGATGTGTGTGTTATTTTGATTAATTCGGTTTCTGGTAGTAAGTACATATCTTACTCCTTATATTATTGCTTCAATTATTACACTAAACGAGAATAGTATTCGATTATCAACTGCTCTTCAATTGTAGTGGAGATCTGATCTCTGGTTGGCTTGGTCAGAACCTCGACTTCATTTTTTTTACTATCAACCTTGAGCCATGTTGGAACCTCACTTTTTCGGCCCGCGACTTCCGGATTGCTATTAATGTTTTTCGTAAGGCCTATCTTATCGCCACTCTTAACGGTGTAGGAGGGAGCAGATACCTTGCGGCCGTTTATGGCAACATAGCCATGAGTAGTGATCTGGCCAGCGTGGCGCCGGCTATCAGACATACCGGAGCGGTATAATATGTTGTCAAGTCGTGTTTCAAGCTTCTGCAAAAGAATTTCGCCGGTATTGGCCTTTGACCTACTGGCTGATTTATATAGTCGCCTCATCTGGGCTTCGTTAAGATTATAGGTGCGGCGGGCTTTTTGTTTTTCCGCAAGTTGGCGTCCGTAATCTGATTTCTTGCCACGGCGTTTTTCGCCGTGCTGACCGGCGGGATATGGTCGTCTGGTAATAGCGCACTTGGGCGAGAAACATATTTCTCCCTTGAGAAAGAGTTTTTCACCGGCGGCTCGACAGAGGCGACAAGCGCTTGGATAGCGAATTGACATTATATATTCCTTTATACTCGGCGTGGTTTTTTAGGTCGACAGCCGTTATGGGGTAGGGGTGTTATATCCTTAATGCCGGTAATCTGTACTCCGGAACCGGCGAAGGCACGCACCGCGGCTTCACGCCCATTTCCAACTCCGGAAATATAGATAAACGCGCGTTCTAGACCAAAGTTTTTGGCCTTTTCAATAACTATTTTGGCTGTTTGTGTCGCGGCGAAGGGTGTTGATTTTTTAGTGCCCTTGAAGCCACAGCTACCGGCGCTGGCCCATGCCGCTACATTGCCGGTTTTGTCTGTAATACTGATTATGGCATTGTTAAATGTGGACTGAATGTAAATATTACCCTCGTTGACACGTTTGGCGACTTTGCGACGCCTTTGTCGCAATACTGCCTTTTGTCGTGCGTTAGATAGACGTGGTTTATTATCCATATATGTTTTATATCAAAAGATTTGTCCTAAAGTAGTATTGCTCGCGATATTATGCTTACTTTTCTGACTTTCGAGTGACGATTTAGCGACAATTTCGAGCGTTTTAGCGTGCTTTTTATGTCTTTTCAGCCGCCCTCTTACGTCCGCTGCCAACCGTAACTTTTTTGCCACGCTTGGTTCGGGCATTTGTTTTGGTTCTCTGCCCTCTGACCGGAAGACCTCGGATGTGCCGCAATCCCCGATAACTGCCTATCTCTTTCAATCTTTTAATGTCCTGAAGGTTTTTAACTTTCAAGTCACCCTCAACCTTAAATTGGTTTTCAATGATAGCTCTAATTTTTTCGATGTCGGTACCTGTAAGGTCTTCGACATTTTTACTATATTCCACATCGGCTTGCTTCAAGATGCTAAGCGATGTGTTTCTCCCGATGCCGTAAACACCAGTCAGCGCAATCCAGATGCTTTTATTGTTCGCTAGGTTTATGCCAGCAATTCTGATAGCCATATATATTACCCCTGCCTCTGTTTATGACGCGGATTGGAGCATCGTACCGACACTACCGGTTTGCCTGTCTTGCCTCGGCGTCTAATTACCATGCATTTATCGCAAATTTTTTTAACGGATGCTTGAACTTTCATCGTAATCTAATTATTGGAGTGAACCTGCAGGCGATGGACGATGCGACCCTTCGATAGGTCATAGGGGCTCAATTCAACCTTAACACGGTCGCCAGTGATAACTTTGATGTAATGCATCCTCATTTTCCCAGAAAGGTGTCCTAGAATCTCTTGTTTGTTGTCGAGTTCAATACGAAAAAAAGCATTAGGCATCGCCTCTATGACAGTGCCCTCTGCCTCGATAACATCTTTACTCATATATAATATTCCTCAACACATTCATTCAACGTTTGTAATGTATCAAATAATGCTTACCTTGTCAACACAATACCGAACCTTTCTTCGACGAGTACGGTGTGTTCGAAATGGGTACCTATGGAGCCGTCGGCGATACCAACCGACCAGTTATCCTTAAGAACTTTAGTTTGTGGTTTTCCCAAAGAGAACATCGGCTCGATAGCGATTGTCATCCCCCTTTTGAGCGCTAGACCAGTCCCCTTTTGCCCGAAGTTAGGTACGGCCGGGTCTTCCTGAAGTTCGTGGCCAATGCCGTGTCCCGAAAGCTCTCGGACGATTCCAAGTTTGTATTTTAATGCGACCTCCGCAATAGCCGCCCCCACATCGCCAATATGGGCGCCGGCTTTCGCCGCGAGAATACCAGCGCTTAACGCTTCTTTGGTTGCATGAAGCAGGCGCGATACATCTCGATTGGCGCTTCCCACAGAAACCGAAATAGCCGCATCGGTATAATATCCTTTGTGCTTTATGCCCATGTCAATTCCTAGAATATCGCCGCAACGTAAGGGTGTATTATTGGGGATACCATGAACAATGACATTATTTACGGAGGCGCAAAGGACGGCGGGGTAGCCATGATAGCCCAAAAATGCCGGTTTTACCTTATACTTTGAACACAAATCCGTGGCCAACGAATCGAGCTCGAGGGTTGTAGTTCCAGGTGAGACCGCGTTTTGGATTTTTTTCAAAATAGCGGCCAAAATATGTCCGCCTTCTTTCATTATTCGTATTTCTCTGTCGGTTTTGATACTAACCATTGGTGTGTAATATGTCTCCTTGACCCTAATGCATGACAACAGTACCTCATCCACGTGAATCGCGCGGTTTGTTAGAGGTATTTATCATAGCTTTGCGTGGCCATGTGGGATTTGATTTGGTTCATAGATTCAATAGCGACCGCGACGATAATAAGTATACCTGTGCCGGAGAGCGCCAAGGCGCGAAATTCAGTCGCCGTTGACTGCAAAATATAAGGTAAAACCGAGACAAGCCCAAGGAAGAGAGCGCCGATTGTAGTAACTCGATATACGGTCGTATGTATAAGAGCGCTTGTTTCACGTCCGGGGCGCACGCCTGGCATAAAACTGCCCTGCTTCTGTAGGTTTTCCGCTATTTGGTTGGGCTTGACAATGACCGAAGTATAGAAAAAAGTAAATGCCACAACTAGCGCAAAAAATAAAATGGCGTAATAGTAATTATTATTAATTATACTTTGAACGAAGCCAGCGGCGGCTCGCAACCAGTCAGATCGCGCACTGAGAAAGAGTTGAGCGACTACGCCCGGGAATACCAGAAGTGATGTGGCAAAAATAATAGGAATAACGCCCGCCGAATTCACTTTAATCGGTAGGTAAGAATCAATTTTGGTCGCGGTTTGGCTGGCTCGTAGACGACGGGCGTAGGTAACCGGCAGGCGTCTTTCCGCTTCGTTCATCCAGATGATAAAAACTATCATTGCCAACACTATGAGCGCGTATATAACCGCTTTGATGATATTGCCCGTATCACCACTAACAATCTGCGAGAGATTGGAAATACTTGGCGGTAAGCCGGCGATGATGCCTAGGGCGATGATTAATGAGATGCCATTGCCTATGCCTTTTTCGCTAATAATCTCTCCTATCCACATGAGCAGTACGCTCGCGCCGGTGGCGCAAACAATGGTTAGAGCGGTGGACCATGTGTCAAGAGTACCTACGACATTTTGGCTTTGAAGGAGTCGCAGTAGGCCTAGTGTCTCGACAATGGCAAATAACGGTGTCGCGTATCTGGTAAATTGATTGATCTTTTGGCGACCATATTCTCCTTCCTTAGATAGGGCTTCAAGCGAGGGAATGACCATCGTCAGAAGTTGAAATACGATTGATGCTGTGATGTATGGCCCGACGCCTAATAGCGCCAACGAGAAGCGGCTTACTGAACCGCCGGAGAACAAATCGAGCATTCCGAACACCTGGTTCGACTCGAAGAAATTTCTGAGGCCTGTAATATCGACACTCGGCAATGGGATGTGAGAAATTATTCTAAATACCACAAGAAGAGCCATGCTAACTAGGATTCTATTTCTTAGATCGTGGTTGGCAATAATGTGTTGAAATGTTCTTTGTGGTTGCATTGCCTATTTGAAATCGCTAATTATGCTTTGGGATTGTGACAGCTCGTTAATCGGCATGCGCTGACATCCAAACCTTCTTTCAATTTATCGACGCCGATTATTTTTACCTCGGTTCGTTTCGGATATTGGCCTTTAATTATTTTCTTAGTAGCCAAACTAGCTATATCGACTCTTTCTCCGGTTGAAAATTTAGAGTTAATGGTTTTCGAAGAGACGGCGATAAGATGTTTTGGCTTAACGCTATTCTTCTCGCCCTTAATTTTAGGCAAGCGAGCAAAAAGCTTAGTTTGGCCACCCTCAAAGAAAAGTGGCGCGCCACGGCTTTTACGCGATTTTTGGCCCTTGGTTCCTCGACCGGCGGTTTTACCCTTGCCGGCGGAGATGCCACGGCCAACCCGAGTGCTATTTTTTGTTATTTTAATAATTTGATGGAGCATAATATACCCTTATTTAGTTCCCATTCTATCTGATAGCATTGATATTTCCCTAAGGCCAAGTATGGTAGCTTGTACGTTGTTTAATTTATTGGCGCTTCTAAGCGATTTAGCCACTAGGTTTTTGATGCCCGCCGCCTCAACAACAGCGCGAATAGGACCTCCAGCAATAACCGAGGTGCCCTTGGGGGCCGGCTTTAGGTAGACGGTTGCGCTGCCATAGCTTTTTCTAATCTCAAGTGGGATACTGTCGTTAACTATTTTGATAGTGAACATATGGCGACGAGCGTAGGTCGTGGCCTTATTTACCGCCACACTGACTTCAGTCGCTTTGCCCACGCCTTGGCCAACACGACCTTTCTGGTCGCCGACAACCACCAGCGCTCTGAAGCGGATACGGCGGCCGCCTTTAACGGTTCGTGATACCCTATCAACCTGAATAACTTTTTCTAGTATATCGTCCTTGGGCCGCGAAGGTGAGTTTGGTTGTCGTGTTCGAGCTGTCATATAGTTATTCCATGTTTGATTATAATATCAGCGATTGTAGCAATATTACCGTGAAACTTATAACCGGCCCTATCAAATACGATTGCCTTGATCTTTAGGCCCAATATCAGCTTCGCGGCTTCGTCCCCCAGCCACTGGGTTCTTTTTTCGGCCGTTAGGACCTTCGCTTTCGGATGTTGCGTCGATACCGCTCCAAGGGTTTGACTATTGGTATCATCGATAAGTGCTAAGCTATAATGCTTTAAACTGCGGAATACCACCAGCCGCGGGCGATTAGCAGTACCCGTCATCTTGCTTCGGCTTCTTGCCGCTCTACGGATTCTAACAGTATTTCTTGATTTAATATTATTCATTGTATGCTTCTTATGATCCGGCGCCGGCGGCCTTGGCTGTCTTGCCGGCTTTTCTTCGAATGATTTCGTCAGCGTATTTTATCCCCTTGCCTTTGTATGGTTCAGGCGGCCTTAGGCGCCTTATGCGAGCCGCTGTTTCGCCAACTAATTGTTTGTCGATGCCGCTAATATTAATTTGGTTTTTTTTAACCTCAATTATCATACCGTCCGGAATCGGGAAATTGATTGCATGAGAATAGCCGAGCTGTAGGACCAGCGTCTCTCCCTCAACTGTTGCCCTATAGCCAACTCCCTTCATTTCCAGCTGCTTGGTGAAGCCCACGCTAACACCCATCGCACCATTACTTAAAAGTGTTCTGGTTAATCCAAATAGGGCGCGATGCAATCGTGAATTAGCTTTGGGAGAAACGAGAATTTGACCGTCCTTAAGCTCAACTTTCATCTCTGGTCTATATGAGACAGATATTTCGCCCTTAGGACCTTTAAACTCAATATGCGCGGCGGCTAAGTTCGCCGTCACGCCCTCGGGGATAATAATGGGTTTTTTGCCAATTCTAGACATTTTAATATACCTCACAGATCATCTCACCACCAACACCGGCTTTACGGGCATTTTTATCAGTCATTATGCCGCGGCTTGTCGAGACGATCATTACGCCGGCGCCCCCCATTGGCCTTGGCAGGCGTTTAGCGGAAGAATATAATCGTCGGCCGGGTTTAGATATACGGCGGATATTAATTATTTTGTTCTCGCCAAGCTTAATAATCAATTCTTGTCTGGCCTTGTTCTTTTTAAGTTCCGAGCTGATAATATATCCGGAATCAGCGAGAATTTTCGCGACTGCGTGTTTGAGTTTTGAATATGGCAAACTCAACACCGACCGCTCAGCGGCCTGACCATTCTTAATTCTTGTTATCATATCTGCTATAGGATCTGTTACCATGATGATTTTGTTACTCCGGGTATTTGACCACAGCTGGCTAATTCCCTGAAACATATTCGGCAAAGCCCAAATAAGCGCATGTAACCGTGGTTACGGCCACATTTCTGGCATCGTCTAACCAGCCTTGAGGGATATTTGGGTTTTCGGACACTTCTCGCAATCATTGATTTTTTAGCCATCTTTTATTCCTTCGCTATGAGGTAGAATGTTTTTCGAACGGCAAGCCAAGAATCTCAAGCAACTTTCGGCTTGTTTCTGGCGTACTGTTTTTAATTTTAAATGTTATTTGCATGCCGTGTATATGAGCGACCTTATCATACGGAACTTCGGGAAATATCATCTGTTCCCTTACGCTATAAGTATAGTTACCTTGACGGTCAAATTTCTTCTCAGGAAGTCCTTTAAAGTCGCGAATGCGGGGTAGGGCAATGTTAGCTAGCCGTTCGACGAAGCACAGCATACGTTTGCCGCGAAGAGTTACCATTATCCCTACCGTGTCTCCGGTGCGGCTTTTAAAGCCGGCAATGGCTTTTTTGGCCTTGGTGGTAACTGGTTTTTGGCCACTGATTGCCACCAGTGTCTTTGATACCTCCTCGACATATCCTTTATCGTCCTTCATACGTCCAATACCAACATTCATGACGATTTTCTCCAACCTAGGAAGCGCCATAATATTGGCTTTTGGCAGGGCGTCTTTTAACTTGTTATTAATACTTTTAATATCTAGCATATGCTTAATTAAAGGTTTTTTGGCACTTGCGGCACAGCCGTTGTTTGGTTTTTTCAGTTAATAAATAGCCAACTCTGGTTGTTTTGCCGCAAAGCGGACAGATAAGCATGGCTCGCGCAATATTGATAGGCAGGGTTTTGTCGATTATTCCGCCTTGCGGAGAACCCTTTTGGCTCTTAACGTGTCTCTTGACAATATTTATACCCTTTACGAGTAATTTATTGTTTTTGGGGATAACCCTAAGTACCGTGCCTGATTTACCGCGGTCAATGCCACTTAGGATTTTTACATTATCACCGGTTTTAATTTTCATCTTATAGGACCTCTGGAGCTAACGAAATTATCTTGGTATAGCCCTTTTCGCGTAATTCTCTAGCAATCGGGCCAAAGATACGCGTTCCTTGAGGGGTTTTGTCGGGATTAATAATGACGACGGCATTCTCGTCGAACCGTATAACAGAACCGTCACGACGGCGGTACGGCTTAGTTTGACGAACAATTACGGCGCGTAAAACCTGTTTCTTTTTGACAGTACCGCGTGGCATAGCTGATTTAACGGAAACCATAATCTCGTCGCCAATCTGGCCTTCGGCGGCCCTAGCGCCACGGAGCACCTTAAAACAAGCCACGTCTTTGGCCCCTGTGTTGTCTGCAACTTTTATTCGGCTTCTAAGCTGTAACATATGATTTATTTCTTCTCAAATATCTTAACAACACGCCAGCAAATAGTTTTTGAAACCGGCTTAATCTGCTCTATGCTGGCCTCGTCACCAATATTACCTACCCCGTCTGGATTGATAGCATGAAACCTTTTACTTACCTTATATCTCTTACTGTAAATAGGGTGTTTTTTTACGCTAACTACCTCAACCGAGGTAAAATTTACACTCTTTTTAACAATATTACCCCTAAGGATTGTTTTCATGAGTTTGCCTTTTCTATCTCAAGCGTTCTTAGCCGTGCTATGTCACGGCGCAGCATTCTAATTTCGCGAACGTTCTTAATTTTACCCGTAACAGTACCGGAAATCAAGCTTCTTAGTTTAACAATATCGGTTTCTATCTCCTTGGCCAATTCTAACGGTTTCATCGCTTTCATTTTTGATAATTTTTCCTTACCCTTCATTGCTTACTCCTGCTTCAGTTTTTGATATAAACTTGGTCTTAACGGGTAGTTTATGGTGGGCTAGACGCATGGCTTCCTCGGCCGTCTCGCGACTAACGCCATCAATCTCGAATATCATCGAGCCTGGCTTGACTGTGGCAACAAAGTGGTCGGGCGTGCCTTTACCGCCTCCCATACCAACTTCGGCTGGTGACATAGTAACGACCCTATCGGGGAATAGTCGTATCCAGACCTTGCCACCTCGTTTCATATATCGGGTTAGCGCGCGTCTGGCGGCTTCAATCTGCCTTGAGGTTATCCATCCGCGTTCGAGCGCTTTGAGGCCATATGACCCAAAGGACAGATTGGTACCCCTGGTGGCGACTCCGCCCCGCTTGCCCCTGAAGTGTTTACGATGTTTTACTTTTTTAGGTATGAGCATATTAACTTGTTTCTACGTTTGCTTCCTTGTAAATCCATACCTTTATACCGATTATTCCGAAGGTTGTCGGTGCGTGGTAAACTGCAAAATCGATATTGGCCCTGATGGCCGATAGCGGGATACTACCTTCACTAAATTTTTCGTTTCTGGCTATTTCCGCGCCGTTTAAGCGTCCGGCAACTCTAACTTTAACGCCCTTAGCGCCCGCCTGAACAACTTTTTGCAGAGTCATTTTAACGGCCCGGCGATAAGCGACTCGCCGTGAGATTTGTTGTCCGATACTCTGCGCTACGAGTATGGCAGATAGTTCCGGTTTTCTAACCTCAACAACATCAATATTTACTTTTCCGGGAATGATCTTTTTAACCATCTCAGTCATTTTATCTATACCCTGGCCCGAGCGACCAATTAGAACGCCCGGTCTGCCAGTTAATATGCTAACCCTTGCTCGGTCGAGGGTGCGCTCGATAGAAATCTGGGCAATAGCGGCCTGTGGTCCGCCGGCCTTATTAATCACCTCGCGCAGTTTAATATCTTCAAGTAATTGCTGACGATACTTATTCTTATCACTAGCAATCCAACGGCTTTCCCAGTCGCGGTTCAAGAGCAATCTAAAACTCTTCGGATTAACTTTATGACCCATTTTGTTCCTTTATATTTCTTGAAGGTCTTGGTTTTTTAGCCGTAATGGTCGCGTCAGTTTGGATGGTCAGTGTAAGGTGGGAAAGCGAGTGGCGATATCCGGCGGAACGACCTCGTGCCACGGGCCTAAAACGCTTTAGACGGGGACCGTCGCAAATCGCAATCTGCGCCACGGAGGCGTCGGCAACAGTTTCTCCCTTTGACTTAGCCATTGCTAGCGCGTTTGTGAGGGCGTGCCAAAATTCCGGCGCGTGGCCTAGACCTGAATTTTTAATTATCCACTCCGCTTCATCGATTTTCTTACCTTTAAGCGCCTGCGCGAACGGTCGCAGTTTTTTTGCAGATGCCTTCAGATAATTTATTCTTGATGTAATAAACGCCATGGTAATTATTTATTATCTTTAGCCGGTGACTTCGGAGCAGTATCGGCGGCAGCTTGTTCCTTAGCCATTTTACCGCCATGCTTTCTAAATTTGCGGGTTGGAGAGAACTCGCCCAAACGATGCCCAACCATTTCCTCGCTAATAAAAACAGGCGTATGCTCCCTGCCGTTATGAACACCTATAGTAAAGCCGACGAATTCGGGAGCGATAGTGCTCGATCGAGCCCACGTTAAAACTTTTTGCTTATCATCTGGTTTTAGACCAGTGATTTTTTTTAGCAAATTTTCATCAACATACGGACCTTTTTTTAGCGACCTACTCATCTTATCTCCTCTTCTTGTGTCTGCTTCTTATGATAAATCCGCCAAGATTTGGGCGACGCCTTGTTTTAACACCCATAGTTTTCTTGCCCCATGGTGATTTAGGTGCGACCATACCAATCGATGTATTGCCTTCGCCACCGCCGTGGGGGTGAGCCGCCGGGTACATCGCTTTACCTCGAACCGTCGGTCGGATGCCTTTGTGCCGTTGGCGACCGGCTTTGCCAATGCGAACGGTATTATGGGCTTCGTTCGAGATAGCGCCGATTGATGCTTCGCAGTTGTCATTGAACGTAC
>CAYHTS010000005.1:0-3990 GCA_964359635.1 uncultured Candidatus Saccharibacteria bacterium
TAAGGTACTGCCACTCGTCATACTGCTTTTGGCCTTAAGCTATATGTCATGGTGGCTATTATTGTCATCATATTTTGACGTTACAAAAATTGAGTACTTACAGGAACCAAGTGAACGGATAAAAGAGAGAATTGAACAACTCAAGGGGCGCAATATCATCACCCTACGGCCGTCGAAACTAGCCAGTCAGTGGGAGATAGAGCAGCCGAGTATAAAAGCTCTGCGCATTTATCGAGGATTGCCTCATGCTCTCAAGGTGGCAGTTGAGGAGCGCAGTAAAGTATTTGTTTGGCAAACACAAGGCAAGTCGTATTTGCTGGACGCGTCAGGGGTTGTCTTCCAAGAGGTCTTGAATGCCTCCGACCAAAGCGGCTTTGCCATAATTGATGATGGCAATGTGCCGGTTCAGCTAGGACAGAAAATAACTTCGGACGCGTTCGTGAAAACCATTCAGGAAATAATCGACAAATTGCCGGCTAACATAAACGGAGAAACTATCGCCAGCGTGCATGTCAGTGAAACAATATTCAACCTGGCAATTCTTACCAACCAAAATATTAAGATCCTATTTGACACAACGCAACCGCTCGACCTTCAGCTCGAAGCGGTCAAAAAAATCTATGCCGAAAACCGTGGCGATGTCCACGAATACCTTGATGTCCGCGTCCTCGGCAAAGCGTACTTGAAGTAGGTGTATTGCCTCGTTCAATTGTATTGTTCGAGCGATCGAGGTGAGTCGAAAAATATTGCTTTAATCCATTATGGCGAAATCAACAATTTATTATGTTTGCGGGGAGTGTGGGCATGAGGAGCTCAAGTGGGCGGGGCAGTGTCTTAACTGCCGCGCTTGGAATACGATGAAAGAATTGAAAGTCGAACGAACTGGCGCGAGGGGGGTATCTCGAGCCGAAGTTAAGAATGTAAGGGCCGTGCGCGCCGCGGATATTCCAAGCAAAGCTCTCTCTCGCGTTAGCTTTAACATGCCGATGGTGGAGAAAGTGCTAGGCGGTGGCATACCCCGCGGCGGACTGTTTCTTTTCGGCGGTGACCCGGGGGTAGGGAAGTCAACCCTTCTTCTAAAAATCGCGTCACAGATTGAACAAAAGGTGCTTTACTTAAGCGCTGAAGAATCGCTCGAGCAAGTTAAAGACCGTGTTCTGCGCATCGGCGGCAAATTAGACAATCTCCTCTTTCTTGCCGAGTCGAATCTCGACGCGATTATCAATGCCACTAACCGCGAAGCGCCGGTTTTGGTTGTTGTTGACTCCATTCAAACGGTATATGATCCCGCTTTTCCGTCCACTGCCGGCAGTTTGGTGCAAGTGCGGGAATGCACCTTGCGGTTGCAAACCATTGCCAAACAAAAAAACATTAGTTTCCTTCTCGTCAGCCATGTCACCAAAGACGGCAACATCGCGGGACCGAGAATGCTCGAGCACATAGTTGACGGCGTATTCTATTTAGAGCACGAAAACGACGACTTGCGATTGCTTCGTTCTGTCAAGAATCGCTTTGGTCCAACAACGGAAGTGGCGGTACTTCAAATGCGCTCGCAAGGCATCACCGAAGTGCCCCAGCCCGAAGGCATTTTTTTAGCCGACCGTGTTGTTGGCGTACCGGGGGCGGTGGTCACAACGGTGGCGGAGGGCTCTAGAATAATACTTGTCGAAATTGAAGCGCTAGTGGTGCCGACGGTGTTCGGCTACCCCAGGCGTTCCGCGGTGGGCTTGCATCCTCAGCGATTGGAACTAATTCTGGCGGCGCTAGACAGGAGAGCTAAAATCAGCTTGCGTAACTACGATGTCTTTGTCAAAGCGACCGCTGGTTTTGTGGCGCGCGAAGCGGCTACCGATTTGGCGGTGGCTCTGGCGCTAGTAAGCGCTCAGAAAAATAGAGCCATTCCTTCGCGTTGGTGCATTTACGGCGAAGTAGGATTACTTGGCGAAATTCGCCAGCCCAAAGACAGTAGTGCTCGCAAGAAAGCGGCGCAAAGTTTGGGCTTTAATAAGTTCGTCAGCTCGAAGTATCTAAGTGAAGCTATAAAAGAAGTCCTCGGTAGCTAAATTCCAAATCACAAGCACCAATAAACAAATAAATTCAAAACACCAAGTTCAAAACTATTTTGAATTTGGTGTTTGGAGCTTATTTGTAATTTGGGATTTGTATTATGGAATTTCTATCAGGTTGTCGTAAAACTATACACTGCTGAGGTGACGGTTGACGCGCCGGTCGAGGTGATGACCTGGAAATAATATTTGGTCGTGGCGGAAAGACTGGATAACGGTACGGCGTGCGTTGACGCGTTGTAACTGTCGTTGGCTGTCAAATTAAGGTTGCCGGCATCGGTGCCGTACTTTACCTGCGCGGTGGTGGCTACCGATGTTTGGCATTGGATGCTGGCGCTCGATGTTGTCAGACCACTTACCGTTATGCCACTTTGGGTGTGGGCGCTGGCATTTACCGAAACGGTGATTTTGGCAGTAGCGGTCGCGCCGTTTTGGTCCACCGCGGTCACGGAAATTTCATGGCTTCCCGAGCCAAGCGCCGAGGCGCCAAAAGCAGTAGTGTATGGCGCTTCGGAGTCGGTCGCACCCAAACTTCCGGCGGCAAATCTGATTTCGCGGATACCATAAGTCGCGCTGGCGGTAGCGGTCACATTTATTGTATCACTTGGCGCGAAGCTAGTGCCGTTACTCGGCGCGGTGATTGAAACCTGCGGTCCCTTACTGTCGTTATAGGAGGTATCTTGGTCCTTGGGCGGTAGTCCTACGTAACCATTAGCCGCCGCCCAGGCACGAACCGGCCCTTCCCAGCTAGGGAGATCTGGCCTTTCACTATGGAGGTTGCGGTAAACCCTTTGCTCTATGAGGTCGGCTGGTGTTGAATCGGTCGCCAAAAAACCATTGACGCGATTGACTTGAACAACTTGATTGACGTCATCCTTCTGGGTCGGCACTTGCCAGCTGGCAAAAATATCCTTGACGGTCTCTTGCGAATACTGTGTCGGCAGTTTATTGGAAAACTTTTCAACACTTGTCTCTTGGATGCCGGCTGGCCGTGAGAAGTCATCCTTGGGGTATCTTGCCAGCGCCTTGGCCATATAGCTTCTAAAAATCGGAGCGGCGACAACCGAACCGTCGGCGCCGTTCTTCATCTTACTGTTGTCATTATTGCCGACCCAAACCACAGTGGCCAAATGCGCTGTCGTGCCGGCCGTCCAAGCATCGTGAAATTCTTGCGTTGTGCCGGTTTTGACCGCCACTTTATAGCCGGGTACTACCAGCGAACTGCCAAAGATATCACGGCGCACGTTATTGTCGGAAAGAATGTCGGTTATTTCATACGCTATTTGCGGGTCGAGGGCGGCCTTAACATTGCCACCTTCCTTGAATTCGTAAAGGGTTTTACCTTTGGAATCTAATATTTTCAAAAACGGTGTGGCGGTAGCGTAATTGCCGCCGTTGCCAAAGGTGCCATAGGCGCCGCAGAGCTCGAGCGGTTTGACCTCGCCACCACCCAATACTAACGCAAGGCCGTAGCGGTCGGGGTCGGTAAGGGTGGTGATACCCAGGTCTTTAGCGGTTTGGATGGTATTTTTTATGCCGGCTAACGCTAGTATTTTAACAGCGGGGATGTTAAGTGAATTAGCCAAAGCATATCGCGCCGATACCGGCCCGCGCGTGCGGCCGTCGTAGTTGCTGGGCGCGTAGCCGCCGCCGAAGTCGGTCTTTAAGTCAAAGAGGGTGTAGGCGGGGTTGAATTGTTTTTTGAAAGCGGTGGCGTATGCAACCGGTTTGAATGATGAGCCTGGCTGCCTGTTAGCGATAGTCACGTTAACGTTGCCGTCATGGGCGGTATCAAAATAATCTTTACTTCCGACCATCGCCATAACTTGGCCGGTTTTGGGGTCAATGGAAACGAGGGCGGCATTGGTGGCGCCGTAGCGGTCAAGCTTCTTTGAACCTTCGACTATCGAATCCTCGGCCATTT
>CAYHTS010000005.1:4000-22220 GCA_964359635.1 uncultured Candidatus Saccharibacteria bacterium
GACCAAGGCCTTTTCCATGATCTCCTCGGCCTTTTTTTGCATGTCGAGGTCGAGGGTGGTAGTTACCTGTAAACCACCTTCGTCTACCATTCGGTCGCCGTAAAGCTCGGCGAGTTTTTCTTTAACAAAGAGCACGAAGTGGGGGGCGGTGATGTTATCTTTGCGGGCGGCGAACTTCGCCTGCTCCTTGCTGGGCGCTTCTTTTTTGGCGGTATTCGCTTGCTCGGTGTCGATAAACCCTTGAGATGCCATGTTATCAAGCACTTTATTTTTACGGACAAAGAGGTCGTCGGTATGCGATCCGTAAGGGGAGTAATAGGTAGGGCGCTGGGGGATAGCGGCCAGGGTGGCGGACTCCGAAAGAGTTAGGTCTTTGGCATCTTTGCCATAATACATTCGCGACGCTTCCTGAACGCCATAAACATTACTGCCATAGGGGATTTCATTGAGATAAAGCGTGAGGATATCATCTTTGGACCGGGTTTGTTCGAGCTCAAGTGACAATATCAGTTCTTTTATTTTGCGGTCAAAAGTACGCTTGGGGGAGAGTAGAGCGTTTTTGACAAACTGTTGAGTGATGGTGGAGCCGCCCTGCGAGACCCGTCCGCCGGCTATATCAGTAAGCGCCGCTCGGGCTATGCCGCTAAAGTCAATGCCGTGATGCTTATAAAAATCCTTATCCTCTATAGCGACGGTGGCTTGGCGGATGTTAGCCGGCATCTGGTCCGCGGTAATGACCGTGCGACGCTGGGCGCCGGTTTCATAAAGCGGCGTGCCCTTGCGGTCGAAAATCTTAGTGCTTTCCGTGGCGCGGTGGCTGGCGAGCTTTTCTGGCGTCGGCAGGTCTTTGGCGTACCAGGCAAAAAGGAGAACGATGAGCAGAAAAAACCCGCCGGCGGCGTAAAGTAGACCACGCAGTATGCGTTTCTTATTGAGCCGCCGATGTAGTTTGCGGCTTTTAGGGGTAGTATTACCCTTCAGAAGACCGCCCGCCTTGGGCTTCCATTTAGGTCTCCATCGAAACAGCTTGAACATGAGATTAGTGTACCAAAACTCCCACCCGATTTGAAGCTAACTCACCCAAACACACCTCGTAGGTGTGTTTGGGCCTATTATGTTCTCTTAAATCCTGGCGGCGTAGGTGAAGCCGTAGAAATAGTTCTGCCAAAGCTTGTCAGAGGACCCGAAGGTGTTCGTACCGATAAAATAATCTACCAACGCTTCACGGGAACGCAATATTTCCCTTAAACGTTTTTTATTCTTGGGGTCAGAGGCCGTTAAGTCAATTAGCTCCAAACACCTCTCGAATGCCAATTGGGAATATTTTTGGTCTTTACCGTGCCACTTAATAGTTCTTTCAACCTCACTGCCGACATTCGCCATTTGTTCAAAAATGTTTTTTGTAAACCACTTTTTGGTTGTTAATCTCTTGTGGTGGATGATTTTCATTTCTCAACCAGATGATTGACTATTCGAACGATGGTTTCGCGGACTCTAGTGTCGCCAATGCTACGGATGCGGTTCCCCTGGCTCGGTTTGATGTTAATCATAGAGTCAAACTCTATAAAGTCCTCACCGTATTTATCGGGGTATATGTTGATGCCCCATAGGTTTTCCTGCTTGGAGCCATTTTCCATAAGCTCGGCTTCTTCGTCAGCATGCATGGGCGCGTCAACTGTCATTATTTGTTTCTCTACATCAACAACGGCTTTGACCATATTGTCAAACATATTTTTTGCCATCTCGGACAACTCCGACCTTGATATTTTGTCTTTTATCGTTTTCATCTGCTTTTATTGTAACTTTTTATTGCCGCCTATATCAACCTCGTAACTCCTACGAACTTTATTGCACGACTTACGCGTTTACCCCACCCATCCTCCCCTTGATTAAGGGGAGGCGAGGAGGGGTCTATCAGACAATTGTGTAAGTCATGTATATAACTAATACTTGCTCCTTTTTCTGAAGGGTGTATATTAAGATAAGTAAAAGTAGTAGAAGCTAACAAAGGAGTCATATGAGCGATGCAGCTGTAACAGGGCGCTGTATGAAGTGCAAAGAAACCAGGGAGATGAAGGAGACCGAAGAAGTGGTGATGAAAAATGGCCGCAAGGCCATGAAGGGCGTCTGCACTGTTTGCGGTACCAAAATGTTCAAAATCCTCCCGGGAGCGAAAAAAGAGGACTAAGCTAAACTATATAAAACGCCTCCCTAGATATTGGGAGGCGTTTTATTGTCTGGAACTCCTTCCGATACTCCCAGCGCAACACTCCCTCCTCACCCCTAAAACTCCCCCACTCACACATTCCTATATTCTGGTTAATATGGTAATGTGTGGCTATGGATATAGAGGCAAAGAGAGTAGAGCGGTATTTCAAGGGCGCGGCGAATCATTGGCGTATTGCTATCTTGGAACAGATTGCCCGCAACAAAGGTATCACGGTGGAGGATATTGCCTCTAACCTCAATGCTAACTTCAAGACGATCTCGGAACATACCAGAAAACTGGCGCTATCTGGGCTGGTTGATAAAAAGTATCGTGGCAAATTCGTAACACACAAGCTTTCACCCTACGGCCACCGCTTTCATTCCTTCATCAACACATTCCTACATTCTGGTTAATATAGTAATGTTGTGTGGAAGAGATTGCTGGGGTGGGTGGGTGAGGAGTTGGAGAAATATTTATCCGGTGGTATCATAAATGTATGAACAAGAGAATTATGATAGGGGAGACGCCGAAGAAAGTCGGCGAAGGGGTTGTATTGTGCGGCTGGGTTAACGCGCGACGCGAGCACGGTAAAGTGACATTTTTTGACTTGCGCGACCGTAGCGGCACGGCTCAAGTTGTTGTGGTGCCGCCTCTTTCAAGTGATGAAAGCGTTAAACAGATTCGCGACCAGTGGGTTTTGAAAATTACCGGCACAGTCAAAAAGAGACCGGAAAATATGATAAATCCCGAGCTGGCGACCGGGGAAATAGAAATTGAGACCAAAAATATTGAAATATTAAATCAAGCCAAAGCATTGCCTTATGATATATCAAAGGACACAAGCAGGGTGAACGAAGAGGTGCGGCTAAAGTACCGCTATTTGGACCTGCGTAGTGAGCGGATGGCCAAGATTCTCGCGGCGCGTTCTAAAATGTTCCGCTATATCCGCGACTTTATGGCCGACCAGGGCTTTACCGAGGTTGATACGCCGTACATCAGTAAGTCAACTCCGGAGGGGGCCCGCGACTATTTGGTGCCCAGCCGCGTCGAGAAAGGCAAATTTTACGCTCTGCCACAATCACCTCAGCAATATAAACAACTTCTTATGGTTGCCGGTGTTGAAAAATATTTTCAAATCGCGCGCTGTTTTCGCGATGAAGATATGCGTGGCGACAGACAACCGGAATTTACCCAGCTCGATGTCGAGTTGAGCTTTGTCGAGGAGGATGAAGTTGTATTGGCGCTCATTGAACAGATGCTCATTGGTCTAGTGGGGGAAATAGCGCCGGAAAAAAAGATCCAACAGAAACCCTTCCCTCGCCTGACTTACGCCGAAGCTATGGCAAAGTACGGCACCGACAAGCCGGATTTACGTCAAGATAAGAATGACCCCAATGAGCTGGCGTTCGCCATCATTAAAGATTTTCCGATGTTCGAGTGGCAAAAAAACGAGAAACGGTGGGACGCGGTGCATCATCCATTTACCAAGCCGAAGACCGAGTCGGTCGAAGAGCTTAGAGCGCATCCCGACAAAGTTCTTGCCCACCAATACGATATAGTATTGAACGGCTATGAGATTGCCGGCGGCAGTTTGCGCAGTCATGACCCGAAAATATTGCAGGCGGTTTTTGAGATTATGGGGCATGAAACTGACGCGGTTAAGGAAAAATTCGGCCACCTAATGGAAGCGTTTGCCTACGGCGCGCCACCCCACGGCGGCATCGCGCCGGGTCTTGATCGGATACTTATGATATTAATGGGTGAACCAAACATCCGCGAAGTCATACCCTTCCCCAAAGCGAGCGATGGCCACGACTTTATGATGGACGCGCCGAGCCGCGTGGAAGATGAGCAACTTAAGGAACTAGGCATTGAGATTGTGCCGAAGCATAAAGGCGAAAAGGCATAAAAGCAAGATGGATAACATACTCTCGTCGGCGGTGGTTGATGTAATTAACCGCCAGAGTTTGGAAAAAAAACTTAAGTCCGGCAAAAAATTAAGAATTAAATTTGGCGCTGACCCGAGCGCGCCTAATTTGCATTTGGGACATCTGGTCGTGCTTGAGCAGTTGCGGCGTTTTAGTGAAGCCGGTCATAAAGTCGTATTCCTCATCGGTGACTTTACGGCAATGATTGGCGACCCGACCGGCAGAAATAAGATGCGCCCACAACTTACACCCGAGCAAATTAAGGCCAACGTCAAGACATATGTTAGCCAGGTCGCGCTTATACTCGACATAAGTAAAATCGAGATTCGCTATAATAGCGAATGGCTAGGCAAACTTAAGGTTGAAGATTGGCTTAAAACTATGGCGCGGTTTTCGGTCAACAATATTTTAGAGCGCGATGATTTTAGCGCGCGCATAAAAGATAAGCATTCCTTGGGTGTCCATGAAATAATGTACCCCATTTTGCAGGCCTACGATTCGGTGGCGCTCAAGGCCGATGTTGAGATTGGTGGCACTGACCAGCGGTTTAACATCTTGGCGGGGCGCGAACTGCAAAGGAAGCTTGATATGCCGCCTCAGGACGCGGTGCTTTTGGATTTACTGGTAGGGACGGACGGTGTCAAGAAAATGAGCAAAAGCGTGGGTAATACCATCGACTTTACCGATAGCGCGGAAAACATTTTCGGCAAAGTTATGTCTATTCCCGACAGCGCGGTGAAGGCGTACGCTCGGCTAGTATTAAATAAAACCCTTGATGACCTGCAAAAAGAGGCCGGCGACAAGCACCCGATGGCAGTCAAAAAAGAACTGGCGCGGCAGATTGTTGAAAAGCTTCACCATTCAAGCGGACAGCTGGCGCGGGCGCATTTTGAGCGAGTGGTGGGACGGCGAGAAGCGCCGGAAGAAATCGAAGAGATAGTAGTTAGAAAAGAACTAACGCTTAAAGATATAATTCTAAAGCACGGATTGGTGGCTTCCGCTAGCCAACTCATGCGCCTAACAGGGCAAAAAGCTGTTCACATAGATGACAAAGTAATTGGCAGGGGGGACATATACTTGCCGCTCGAGCGCAAGGAGCAGGTTATAAAAATCGGTCGCCGCGGATATTGGAAAATAATAATAAAATGAAGGCAAAAGGAACAGAGGTAAAAAAAGAACTCGAAAATCTGCTTGATAAGAGGTTAAAGAAACTTGGACACGGTATTCCAAGTAATTTGGTGTACGACCGCACGTTGGCTCACGGGGATTTAGTTACTTCGGCGCCATTAAGCATTGCCGCGCTCGTCAAGAAAAAGCCAATGGAGATAGCAGAGAAGATAATCAGTGGTCTTGAGCTACCAAGCTCTATCTCGTCAGCTACTATTGCCCGCCCAGGTTTTATTAATTTTACGTTGAGCAATGAGTATCTTAACGGCATTGCGGAAGGCGGCATCGCTTTGCCCCTTAAAGAAAAAAATAGAAAAGATACGAGAGTCATAGTCGAATATTCTTCGCCGAACATCGCCAAGCCATTCAGCGTGGGACACCTGCGCTCAACGATTATCGGCGACGCGGTGGCTAATATGTATGAAGCGCTGGGTTATGACGTCGTTCGCATTAACCACTTGGGCGACTGGGGAACGCAGTTTGGCAAACTGATTTACGCTTATAAGACGTGGGGGGATGATAAGAAACCAGAGGCAAATCCCATTGAGGAAATGCTAGCGCTATATATTAAATTTCATAGCGAAGCCGAAATTAACGAGTCGCTCGTAAATCATGCCCGTCGATGGTTCAAGAAACTCGAAGAGGGCGATGCCGAAGCTAGAGCAGTTTGGAAAATATTCGTCCGCTGGAGTATGGCGGAATTTCGCCGCATCTACCGCATATTAGGCGTTAAGTTCGACAAGGAACAAGGTGAGAGTTTTTACGAAAAAGAGCTCGGGAATATTATCGCGATTATTAAGAAACAAGGATTCGCGAAGGAAAGCGACGGCGCCTTAGTTGTGAAATTTCCGCGCGAAGAACTGCCGACAGCACTACTTGAAAAAAACGACGGCACAAGTTTATATATGACTCGCGACCTGGCGGCTCTTCATTATCGGCTTAAAAAGATGAAGGCCGATATTATCATCTATCACACTGGCGATGAGCAGTCGTTACATTTTCGCCAGCTTTTCAAGATTGCCGAGATGGTGGGTTGGAGCCGTGGCAAAACATTGGTTCATGCCGAACATGGTCTGGTCAGATTACCGGACGGCAAGATGAGTACACGCCGCGGTCGGATCGTTAAACTTGAAGAATTGCTGACTGAAGCGACGCGACGCGCTTATGTTGTGGCAAATAAAAAAAATCCGCAATTAAGTCAAAAGCAAAAACTGACGATTGCTCAATCCGTGGGCATTGCCGCTGTCAAATATAATGATCTGGCCAACCATCGTCGTACCGCCGTAACTTTTCAGTGGGACAAGATGCTATCGCTCGAAGGCAATAGCGCGCCCTATCTACTTTATGCTTACGCTCGTCTTCATTCCATTATCGCGAAGGCGCGTGTTTCACCGAAGCTTGGTGGAATGAATGAAGATGAACAAACACTTATTCGCCGTGTGGCGCAATTTACCGATGTCATAAACGAGGCGGCTCACGCTCAAGCACCCAATATCTTGGCGCATTATCTATACGAGCTCGCCAACGAGTACTCGTCATATTACGAAAAATACCCGGTTTTGAAAGCCGACCCGGCGGTTCGTCAGCACCGTTTGGCGATCATCCGCGCTGGCGCCGATACTTTAAAAGCCGGGCTCGCCCTCCTCGGCATAACAGCTCTCGACAAGATCTAATGGTGTTATTGCGCTCGTAATCGTACTATCGTATGATAAGTTAGCGCCTTGCTTGGGTGCACTTTGACAGGAAGGAAGCGGTGAGGCATGACGGACGCTACATGGGTTCCTCGCCCCGATCCAAAGATCGTCGAAAGTTGGCAAAAAGGCGGCTATCTGCCGCTCCTTTTCTACAGATACGGTTCGACTTTCGTGATGGCTCAAAGAGTCAATGAGTGCAAACTCCGGCCCTCTTCTACCGAGGCTTACTCAGATAGGGACTCAAGATTCGTGGAGCAATGTTGCTACAACGTCTTCTGGCCCGATTCAGCCTTCTACTCCTTTCTGGAGAATGAAGACATAAGGCTACGTCCTCCTGACTGGAAAGAAGGAGATGTATCAATCGCTGTCACACGCGACTTCCCCAATCCGTTGCAACGGCTTGCCGACGTCACTATCAAGCACCTACCTCGCGATAACTCAAGACCAGGGAGCTGGGCAACGCTAATGTATATCGATGAGGATATACTTCTAAAGATGACTACCCCTGGTTTCTTGGAACCCGAGGATTTGGGTGATACAAGAGCATATCGGTTCGAGGAGGGTGAGGCGGGGATAAGGAAGCTCCTCGTTTCATTAGCGGAGGCTTTTCCGGGACGCAGGATAAGGGTATTTCATGATGTTTGGAACTACGTCCACCATCAGGAGTATACAATCAGGTTCCCGCCCCTCCGTTAGCAGTAGAGCTCACTTTTGGCCAGGTTGTCGATACCGATACCTGGCCTTTCGTTTGTCTTTGTTGGGGTAAGAAAATATTAATGAAGAGTTCTCGACCCTCCGGGCGTAAGCCTACGGGCTGGAGCCCCACTGGGCCTCGAATAATATCAATTAACCGCTGTTGGTGTTGGCTTGATAGACGATCTTGTCGGTGACGATGGTGGCCTGTCCTGTTTTGAGGTCCAAGTCGGCGTTTAGGACCGTCCCGCGGTCGAGCGGCAATATGACACTGCGCTTGTATTTGCCTGTTTTGGTGAATATACTTAGTCGCGACATTCCCTTGACTAAAAAATCGTCGTGTAGTATGGCGATGTCAGGGGAGTCGGAGTCGGCGTAGATGCGCCGCGGAGCTGTAATAAAGCCCTCGGCCGGCAGTTCGGTAATAGTAACCGGTGTTCGGCCCGTTTTGGTATATTTGATAACGCGGGCATCGTTCATAAGAGTCATAACGGCGCCGTTTATGGCCATATCAATGGCGCTATTTAGTTCACTGCCTTCCGGTTGACTGTAAGATATTCCGGCGGCGAAACCGCTTTCCTTGGGTGTGTATTTAAGTATTTTGTTACCCGTGGCATCCAGGGCATAGATATTACCTCCGAAAATACTAAACTGTTTCGCCGCCGGCCAACTGCCCTCGGTGAGCGTTACTTGGCTTAATGACGCATCTTTCGGATTGAATCGCCACATATTTGAACTGCCAAGGATGTAAATAAGTTTATTGTCTTTATCGCTTGAAAGAGCCGCCATCTTACCCACACCGGCTAGCGCCGTATCGTTAGCTGGCAGAACTGTCAACTTCTCATCATTGGCTACTACGACTTGACTGTCAACGGAGGCGATGAATTGCTTGTCACCCCACTCGACAAGATTTGAAATATTATTGAGTTGAATGGAATTGGTTAAACTGGCAAGCTCGTTGACGGCTTGCTTCTTAAGCTCGGTTAATGATGGAGTTAATGTCTGGTCTTTTTCGACCTTTTGAAGTTGACCTATAATATCCGCGAGTTCCTTGAGAGCAGAGGGTTTGTCGTTATAGGCGGACAAGAGTTTTACGCGATTGAATTTATCACCCAATTCACTGGTCAGAGCGTCGGGATTGCCGACGGTTTGTTGCCGACTGCCAGGGTGCCAGCTCACAATGACCAATATGGCTAACACGATGAGCAAGGCGACTCCCCATATACCGTAAGCCCGCGACTTATTAGCGCCGCCGTCGCGGGAAAAACTCAACTTTTCTTTTAGCCAGTTGCCGGCAGTTGAACCGAAGCTTCTTATCGGACTTGCAATTTTAGCAGCTGAAGCCGGCGAAAGTACTTTGGGCTTTTGATTGCCTTCATTGCCATGGGGAAGCTGTGTGTTCTCGCTATGATGATGAATTTTTTGCCCGCGGACTCGACTATAAGCGCCCGTCGCGGCCTTGCGGGTTAGGTGGTACGCGCGCGCAGAAACTTTGGTAACGGCGGGGACTATGTGTTTGTCGAAATGGAAATCGGCCTTTTTCAAGGCACGCCCGGCGCCGGTGATAACTGCCCCAAACAAAGGGCCGCTGACTTTCAGTGTCGCGTCTTTGAGCTGGCCTAAGCTGAAGGCGGCTTTGCGGTCAATGTAAACAGTATCGATTTTATATTCGGGTGGCATGGAGGCAACTTCGTCTTTGGTCGTCAACTCGAGGATGAGCGCTTCGCCGGCCATCTTTTTTTCTCGGCGCAGAAGTTTAGCTAACTCTTCAGCCGCCAACGCCGGGGCGGCAGAGGCAACGATTTCTTTTATTCTTTCAAGAGGGACGGTCTCAAAAACCACTGGATTGGCGATAATTATCCGGTCGTGGAGGTCAAGCGTGCCGCTCATAATATTGGAGAATGTTTTGAGCGGATGTGGTTCGGCGGAATTGATTATTCCCTCGGTGACGTGGTTCACCTTGCCGCTTCTGAAGAGATAGGCCTGTGTTAGTCCGGTTTGTGATATGTGAATGTCTTGATTATTTATTAGAATGAGGACGCCGTTTAGTCGGCCAATCCACTCCGTTTCACCACTCTGGGTAATCTGCGCCAGAGTTTCATTGACTTTTTTGAGTGCGATCTCGAAGTTGTTGAGCTCGCTTGTGTCGCCGGCGCGGTAATATTCGCGAATGGCGGTGTTGATAATGGTTTGGCCGATCTGCGTTGCCGGTAGCCACGGGTTTAGAATCTCAATTTGACTGAAGATGACTCCCTCGCGCTGGCTATCAGGATCGGCAGGACGATAGACCTGACTCGTAATAAACCGATCTGGCAATTTATCGGCGTGGGTTAAACGAGTGTATTGTATGACGGGAGTCATAAAAATATCTCAAAACTTAAATCTCAAATCTTAAAGTTGTGGAGGCGGAATTTTTGACCGAAAGAATTCAATAAATCAATACCCATTTTACGTGGCTGTGCCACGAGATGACGCTCCGGCGTGATTGGATGGAACCCAACAAGCAAGAAGGAATTTTTCGTGGTCGGGGAGAGAGGATTCGAACCTCCGATCTCCGGACCCCCAGCCCGGCGCACTGGACCAGCTATGCTACTCCCCGCAATACTGCAAACATACCAAAACCTAATCTGTCAGGTGGCAGTCAACGCAAGATAATTATACCAGAATATACCGTGTCTTTGAAAGGATTTTAGAACGGGTAAGAGGTCGGTCAGGATCCGACGAGCAAGAGAGTGACTTTTTCGACGGTGCTGAAGAAGGTTTGCATAATAGGGAGGGAGGTGGTCGAGGCAAAAACGAGGAAGGCCAGCAGGATGAATGGGCCGGAACGTTCCATCTCCCAAAAGCTTTCTTCGCTCACGAAGAGCCGGAAGATTTTCGAGCCGTCAAGGGGTGGAATGGGGATGAGGTTAAATATCGCTAGCAGTACGTTGATAAAGGTTAGCGCTTCAAAGACCGCGAATAGAAAATCAGAGCCAGCCAATAATCGGGCAAGGCCGCCGAAGATAGAGGCGAGGAGTAGATTGGTAATTGGACCGGACAGGGCTACGATTAGGTTATCAACCGCCGGTCTACTAAAATTTCGGGGATTGATACGGACTGCCTTGCCCCAGCCAAAACGAAACACGAGTAGCGCCAAAAAGCCGAGAACGTCAATGTGGGCTAGCGGGTTCAATGTCAGACGGCCATCATATTTTGGAGTATCGTCGCCCAACCTGTAAGCAATAAAGGCGTGAGCGGCTTCGTGAAACGCTAGGGCGATTAATAGCCCCAGCATGATTATGAGAAAAGCCAGCGGATTGGATGAAAGAAGGGAAAGCATAGAAAATGTCTAATTTCTAATTAACCTAATTAATCTAAACATACCCCAATAGGTTCGACTTCGCTCACTATTGCCCTGTCTTCAACTCCGAGGGATGAGCTCTCCGTTCGACGGCCTGAAACCGCTCACGGCTCGAAGGCGGGCTCAGACTCGAGGAGAGAGAATAGGAATTAGAAATTTATGAATGTTACTTGCTTAACTTATAATAGTTTGCTAACATAAACAAGGTAAATAGGTTCAAGAAGAGGTTAAATGAAGGTCAGGCATCTTTCAAAAGCAGCGTTACTGCGGTCATGTTTTGTCTGCGGTAAAACCGCGACTTCGGCTTATAACAGGCCGCATTCTTTGCGTAAAACTAAAAGAACCGTTAAGCCAAATTTGCAGCCCTATATGGGCAAGTGGCTTTGTACTCGATGTCTAAGGACATCAAAAAAACGTTAATATACGCGAATATTTTACTATTCGAGACACTGTGGGGTCGAGGAATTAATAACCGGACTCTGGGGCGGAGGCGTCGGCGAGTTGGGATGACGCGGAGGCAGTAGTACTCTCCGTTTACTTTTTGTCGAAACAGGTCTGGCAAAGAATATTCTTGCTCTCTGGCGGTTTGATGGGGGACTGGCCCTTTTTGCCGCATTCGGCGCAGGCGATATCATAAGATGTCTGAAAGGTGTGCTTGACCTCTTTTTTCTTACGGCAGATGGGACAACGGGTCGGTGTATTGACAAGCCCTTTTTCGGCGAAAAATTCCTGTTCTCCGGCCGACCAGACAAAAGCCGTTCCGCAGTCCCTGCAAATTATTTCTTTGTCGGTGAAGGACATATTAATAGAATTATGAAAGAAGAATTAGGAATTATGGACAGAGAAAATATCACTACAATGTCATTATGACATAAATAAAAGGTGCCCGCATCCAGGTGATTGGAGCGGGCACGTGTGAACTAGCTGTTAGCGTGTATTTCTTGAACGGCCTCATTGAGTAGTAGTGAGGCGCTGCCATGGACCTGGAAAGCAAAGTCGGCGGCCCGCCAGATGACTTCTGGATTTTGCGGCGAGAGACCATCGGCCATGTGGCGGTACGTGGTGTAGAGGATGTTGTTATGGAAGCGAAAGAGGCTTTCCGCCGTGGTGCCATCCTCAACCCAAAAGGCTAAGAGTCTGGAGCCGAACAAGAATGCCCCCTCTTCCCATTCACCGAAGACCATCATAGTATCCCAGTCGGTGGGGTGTCGAGCGGCGAGGGAATGTTGGTCTATTCCGGAAAGCCAAATGCTAAACTCTTCTGTTAGGATACAGGGGCTGACCGGCATACCGGAAGAATAGCAGGCGAGTTCGAAGGCGGCGCCCCACGCGGTACGAGCGACACATTCCAACCTTCCTCTGCGTTCATCCGGTATGGGTGTAACTTCAACCGCAGTAGTTAGGATGCCGAAATCCATCCCGAATCCTCCTTATGGTAAGGTTCAGTAGCTAGCCAAAAGATAGCAAAGGAAGGGCGAATTAGCAAGAGCTATGGGGTAGAGTTCGCGGGGAGGAAGCCGCGGCGCATGGAGAGGCGTTGATTGATAAACTTAGTGCGAGGGTTTTGTCTGGTCACATTGATACTACTTTTCATAACATAACCGGGTTTTGAAACTATTAGGTGATAATTGGGGCGGTCAACCGTAGCGGCAAATTTTCCGTCTTCATCGCTCACTACGGTACGCAGTAGCCGCCTACCGTCCGGCGCCATAACGCGCACAAGAGCGAGCGGCAGGGCCTTGCGATTCTGCTCGTCGAACACTTCGCCCCATGGTGAGTTTCCTCGCCGGCGAAGCGAATTATAGATAATTAGTCCCCAAAGAACAACATATATGGCGCCGATAATATAGTTGATCGAACTGGCGTGATAGACGATGCTATTCGCCGCGATAGCGGTGCCGAGAAGCATAAGTACATACGATAGAAAATGGAACCCCCGTTCAAGAATTCTAAGAAAGTTGATGGCGCGCGTCTTTTTGACGACTTCGGTTTGGGATAATGCCATAACGATAGTTGGCGCGATGAGTCCTTCCGCGTAATTTTTCACTTGAAGGATTTGGTTTGGTTCATATTCTTGCCGGAGGCGGCTGGCATTATCAGACATAAAGTATGGTATTTTTTTTACCTCAAGTTTGTAATAACCCGGCGCCGCGGCTAAGAGGTATTCGCCATAGGTGTCGGTTTTGGTTTTGATGATAATTTTTTGGCCAACTGGTTGGCCGTTGATACCAAGTTTAATGGCGATAAGCTCGACAACAGCACCGACGATGGGCAGCCCGTTGCCTTCTTCGATTACGCGGCCTGTTTTACGTTTTTTGCGTCGGGCAAAGAGGAAGCTGAAGCCAAGAAGGTTCCAGAAGCTGGGCAGAAATCCGGCTACTGTGGCGTTGGACGCGGCCGGTATGACAACTGACGCAACGGCTATGGCCCCAACTACCGTCGCCGCGGCGCCTGCCGAAGTGGCAGTCGGGCGCCGGGTAATCTGGTCGATAATATTTTGGGTGATTATATTGGGAGAATCTTGCGGCTTAAATTCGAAATTGACAGATGGGTTATTGGCGGCCATAAGTGTGGCCTCGATTTTAGTTATCGGCGCGTCCTCAAAAACACAGGTAGCAAAGCCGTTTGTATTGGATAATATCGATTTTTCACCAACTTGATGGTTACTTGAGTCGTAAAAACGGCATTGCACCACTTGATTGGCGAGTGGCGTCTGTGTAGTGGTGGTCACGACGCGAGTAACGCCAGTGCCAGGAT
Organism: uncultured Candidatus Saccharibacteria bacterium; assembly: GCA_964359635.1. Taxonomy (GTDB): domain Bacteria; phylum Patescibacteriota; class UBA1384; order UBA1384; family UBA1384; genus DATEBX01. The sequence continues at coordinate 17,792 of CAYHTS010000005.1, forward strand.
CTTTTTGGGAAACGCGGATAATAGTTGGTTCTTCGAGCGGGACGATGGTTTGCGCGTGGGCAAAAGTAGGGGAGAGAGAAGTGAAAAAAAATGCCAACAAAAACCCAGCCAATAAGTTTGGTATCATAAAAACAAAGGGATTAGCTTTTTCCCTCCCAACCATTTACGTGCCTTTCTTTAACCGTCGAGTAATGGTTAAGATTATTATAGCAAATAAATCGAGAGCAAAGATTTCGAGAAATATTGCTACACTAGTTATCCCGATATGTAGCAAACGGCTGGCGTAGAATTCCCAAAGCGGGACCAATGTAATAGAGAGCGCTACAGCAATAATTAACCTTAAGAGCAGGTGTATTTCCGTAAAACGAGGCCAAATAACAAAGCTCCAAGCGAAACCGGGCACGATAAATATATAGATAAAAGTAACCCAAAGCTTAAAGGTTACCAAGAGACCAATTTTAGAGCCCATCACACCAAAGAGAAGTAGGAAGGCCAAGAATAAGGCAAAATTGTAGGGTTTATAAAGTTTTTTTATTAACAATAGCTCTCCATATTAGGGCTAGGGTATAAAAAATACCGATGACCGCGATAACAACAAGATAAAAATAATCTAGACTAAAACCGAAAATATAATCGGCAATGTTTTTATAATATATATATGCTATATACGTCAGCCACATCGCGATAAGTAAGTCAGTGGCAATTTTTTCGAAAAAATTCATCTTCATTATTAGTATTAATTGATTGTGACGTAACCAGGGGCGAAATAGTCCTCGATTAATTTTTCGGTGCCGTCCTCGGCCTTTCGGTGTGTCCAGATTAAGACCCGATAATCGCTCGGTGGCGCTTTGACCTTTTGCGCAAAGATAGTATTATGTGTTTCCCCGGGTTTTAAATAGACGTCTTCGGGAGCAAATTTTGAGGCGATGGTCTCATCAGTATATTTATTGCTTTTTTCAATGAAATAGACACCGGTGCTAATGAGTGCGTTATCGGAATAGTTACTTTTCAATTGGTAGCTAATAAGGAGGTTATCGTCAGACCGAACGGTGATCGGCGAAATCTCGAGCTCCGCGATATTAACGGGTAGAGTGGCGTTAAGTGAATCCTCGCCCCGAATCTTCTCCAGAGGACTGGCGCTCTGGTAGACGGTGATAAGCCCCGGGTACCAGCTGTCTTCAGCAACTTCTTCGTTTCCGTCTTTAATATTATGGAGCCAAGCTAATAATTTGTATTGACCGGGGTCGATATATATTGGTATTTCCCAAGTTAATTTAATTGATTCGCTGGGCTTAAGCGTGGCATCTCGCGATCGGCTGGCATAGTCAATATTAGCATGGCCGTATGTTTTATTTTGATCAAGCAGAAATACGCCGGCTAGCATATTTTTGTCGGCTAAACCGTTATTGAAAATTGTGACAGTGACATTTAGATAATCGCCCCGCGATATCTTATTAGTTTTCACCTTAACATTACGCACTGTTAATTGTTGTCCCGCCTTAAGCAGTGGGACGTCCGAAGATTTTTGGGACATAACCATCGAAATACCGGTGGCAAAAACGATTATGCTTAGGACAATAAATAATTCCTCAAAGGGCTTCATTTGTGAGAATATATGGCTATATGCTAACTATCATTATACCAACTCTTAATTCCGAAAGATATTTAAGACAATGTCTCGCAAGTTTGGCGCGGCAAGAGGATAAAAAATTTAAAGTGCTTTTGGTTGACGACGGATCGCGCGACCAAACGATCCCGATTACTCGCGGTTTTCGAAAAGCGCTGAAGATAAAAATTCTCAAGAAAAGCTCTAAGATCGCTCGGGGGGCGGCGGCCAGCATCAATTCTGCCGTGCCACACGTCACAACGCCCTACATTGCCCTGATCGATTCAGACGCGGTTATGAAAAAGAACTGGACACGCGTCGTATTGGGCATATTGCGAAGAAAAAAAAATATTCTTGTGGGCGCGCCAATATTGGCGAGCCGTGAAGATACTCTCTGGTCTTTTGTTACAGGGCTGGAGATTGAAAGCCGTTATTATAGGCGAAAGGAGGGATATCTCAAGCATTTATCGACATGCAATTTAGCCGGTCCGACCAATCTTTTTCGGCGCTATCCTCACCTTGACGAAGATCTTCTTTATGCTTACGACCATGATTTATCGAATCAAATGTTGAAACATAACATTCGTTATTATTTGACACTCAAAACAAGCTGCTATCACTATAATAAGGGCGGTTTGGGGTCTTATTTTAAACAGCAATACCGCATCGGCCTATTTCACGGTTTGCTGGCGTTATCTCACCCCCGCCTTTCTTTGTCGGGACAAGATGACATTTCGCCCCGTTGGCTTATATTACAACCCATTTTATTTATAGTAATGATAATCATGGTAATATATAAGTCCTGGGCGGCTGCCGCTATAGGGCTATTACTTATTGCGACTAATGGCAAGTATCTGGTCTATCTCGCGGGACGGAAAGAATGGTCTCTCCTGCCTTTAGCCTTAATAGCTGTCTTAATAAGAGCTTTCGCATGGTCACTGGGAATTGCTCTTTTGCCGTTGGCCCATATTAAACGAAAGCTATTATGAACCCATGAAATATGTTTTTCTCTTACCAAGAAAAATCAATGGTCGTATCCCCGAAAGAATCTTTGGCTGTTCTTATTCAATGTATCCAATTCAAGACCTGGCGTGTTTGTATGCCGCTTCGGTCTTAAGAGAAGCGGGCCATAACGTTAAACTCGTTGAATTCGATAGTAGCGCTCGGAGCATAAACCCTCCGCAAGCCGACGGTTACTTGGTTCACAGCGTGTATTTGACAGCGGCATATGATGTCGCGCTGGCGGGACGCCTGCCCGGTCGCCAGTTATTTTATTTTGGCCCATTGCCGACACTCGCGCCGGAGAGGTATCTAGCGCGCGATGGTCCTGTTGTGTTGCGCGGTGAAATTGAACACTATTTAGTCAAAGCAGTAGCGGATCCGGTCGCGTCAGTGGGCACAACCTACCGGTTCAAGGGACGCGTACATCACAATAAATCCGCCGGTATCATAAAAAATTTAGACGATCTTCCCTTACCGGCCAGGGACCTTGATGACAAGAGAGAATATTACAATCCTAAACTTAGCTATCGCCGCTCGACAATTGTGATGGCCTCGCGTGGATGCGCCAATCGTTGTTATTTTTGCGTGCCCAACTCTATCTCCTGGGCGCGAGAGCTCGAGTGGAAAAAAAGTCATCGCTTAAAGCCCCCAGTCACGATGCGTTCGGCGAAGAGCATAATTGGCGAAATCGCGGCTGTAAAACGCGCCGGATACAAAGAGTTTTCCTTTATTGACGATCAGTTTGTTATTGGCCGGCAGCGCGCTATTGATATTATGCGCGGCATCAAAAAATATCATCTGTCTTTCGGAATGCTAGCGCGATGCGACCGTTTGTTGGACGAGGTTTTGGTTGAAAGTATGGCCCAAGCGGGCTGCCGTTATGTCGATTTAGGCGTTGAGAGTTTCTCCCAAAAGATTCTTGACGATATCAGAAAGGACCTAAAAACCAGTAGCATCTATCGCTCAATTCACCTGCTCAAGAAATACCACATTGAGCCGAAACTAAATATAATGCTTGGCACTTCTCCCCTCGAAAATGAAAATACAATTAGGCACACCATTAACGAGACCCTAGAATTGCCCGTCAATTATTGTATGTATTCGATCGCTACACCGTATGAGGGGACCGAGTTTGCTCAACTGGCGAAAAAAAATAAATGGATTAAGAAAAAAAAAGCCATTAATCCGGTTAATACTTCGAGGATAAGTTACTCCCATTTAACCGACGCTAAACTGGAAGCGCTAAATGTCATGGCCTACCGGCAATTTTATTTCCGTGCCACAGTTATATGGCATTTCCTGCGAACTCTCAAAAGCTGGCGAGCGGTGAAGAATTTTTGCGCAACCGCCCTAAATCTTCTCAAGGATATCAAATGATTATTTGGCCAAAACCATTTTTCGTTCAAATAGAAATTACCAATTTATGTAATTATAATTGCCCACTTTGTCCCAGGAAGAAAATAGGAGTGGCTTTCCGTCATATCGACATTACGCTATACGGCCGAATATTGGATAATTTGTCCGGTGTTTCAAGAGTCAACCTAACCGGCTGGGGGGAACCGCTATGTCATCCCCAAATAGTGACATTGATTAAATCAGCCAAGAAGCGTGGTAAAAAGGTCTCTCTAACCACCAATGCCTCTTTGCTCGAGGGTGAGCTAAGCCGCTCAATTATTAGCGCCGGTCTTGACGAAATTGCTTTTTCGGTTGACGCTGTGACGCCAAATGGTCTGAAAACAGACCATAATCAGCCAAAAACATTGACCAATATACATAAATTTCAGGCGCTTAATCGAGGTACAGTCAGAGTTAGAATACAGA
>CAYHTS010000006.1:0-19440 GCA_964359635.1 uncultured Candidatus Saccharibacteria bacterium
CGTCAAGTCCATCGCGCGCAATTTAGATAAAACCGACCCCTGCGACTGCTTCGGCCAATATCCCCTGCCGGGCCAAGCGACCGAACGACTGCGCTGCGCCTTCAACCACTCGAGATATAAGGTTGATTTCGGCGAAGTTAAACGCGCCGCCAACCGAGAAGTAATTAGTTCGAGTAACACTTTTGGCGAGAGAGATATGGGCGGCTCAAACGGCAACCGTCGGAGTTTGGCGGGACTTTTAGGCGAGCTAAAAACCGAGATGAACAAAATCGGCGCCGACGGCCTGGTACCTGGCGCTAATATAGATAAATACATTAGCCCGAGCATTGCTTCTAAACCAGCCAATACTTCCCCCAGCGCGCCCATTACGCCGCGTTACGAGGGAGCCCATCCTTTCGTTGATTATAAGATTGGCATCCTCGACTGGCCTTGGTGCTGGTTCCTGCCGGAGTAAGTACTTCCGCCCAGTCCCCCTTTGATTGTCATTGCGAGCCCCGACCCCACTGGGGGTCGTGGGCGAAGCAATCTCTCGTGCTCATCAACCAACGAAGCACTATATAAAAATATCTTATTGTATTATGATTTTATTAAGACGACCTCTCGTCTAGCTCATTGACAGGTAGAGGTAGGTGGAATGAAATGCCGTGCGCCAGCTCGGAATCTCGAGGTTCTTGCCGCCAACCAGCGCTAGAGGAAGCCGTCGCACAGCTTCAAAGGCTCCACAGTGTCATCAACAAACCACGCGAAGTTAGATTCGCCAAGGGTACTCGCCATGAGTACCCCGCCACCGTTCTTGATACAATCCGTCAGCTCACAGAAGATGAGTTGCTGGCAATACTCCAAGCAGTCCAAAACCACCAACTAATCCTCTGGATTAAGTGCAAGGGGAATTTCAGTTTTGGCTACAGTATCTGGCGCCGGCCGGACAAAGACCCCATCACTGATGATGATTTCCTGCTCTGGATTTCGCCCGAACATTTCCCGCTCGCTCTTTTACCCGACCTGACATCTCAGTCATCGCGACAAGATATAGACGATGCCGTCTTTATGCTCATGGACCCGTATCTTCGCACTCCGACAAACCTCGCTCTCCTCGAACGTTACGGCTTCGACGCACCACGTGAACGAAGCTCGTATGAGTACTAACCCCCTAAGGGAGCGGTGTTGCCGTTCCCTTTTTCTTATTCCGACAATTCTTTGGTAAAATGAAACTAAATAAGGAGGCCGATTGCCGACAGGATTTAATCCTGATTTTGAGGTATTGAGTCAGTTGAGCGATCAAACCAACTCGGTCTTGGCGGCCGCTCGCCAGCAAGCCATTAACCTCGCCCAAGACACCATTGAGCCGGAGTTAATTTTGGCGTCTCTCCTTGATGTCGCGGGCATTGACCAAGCATTAGGCGAAGCGGGAATTGACCAAACGGTACTTCAAAAAATTACAAAAAATAATAAGCGTGGCAGCGCTACCGGCGAACCGCGGCTTTCCGATAGAACCAAGACCGCTCTTGGCAATGCCCTATCTTTCGCCAAAGCCAACAATGTTGCCATCGTTGACCCACTAGGACTGCTTGTCGGTGTACTGTCAGAGGCGGAAATCGCGAAAAAACTCTCGAAAGAAAAAATTGACTTGGAGCCGCTTAAGGGTAAGGTCGGCGCCATCCTAGCCGAACAATCCGCCTCCGCTAGCGCCTCACCAACGACCAACGACCTGCGACCTGCGACCAACCAATCAAAAAGCGCCCTCTCCCAATACACCTCCGACCTCACCGCTGAAGCCAAAGCCGGTAAAATAGACCCTGTTATCGCCCGCGACACGGAGATTGACCGTGTCATGCAAATCCTAACACGACGCACCAAAAACAATCCGGTATTAATCGGTGAGGCCGGTGTCGGCAAAACGGCCGTTGCCGAGGGACTGGCTCTCAAGCTTGCCCAAGGCACTGTGCCGGAAATTCTCAAAAATAAGAAAATCCTCGCACTCGATTTAATGTCAGTGATTGCCGGCGCCAGCCACCGCGGCGAATTTGAGCAGCGCCTCAAGAATGCTATAAACGAAGTTGAGAAAAGCGCCGGACAAATCATCCTTTTTATCGACGAGCTTCATACCCTTATCGGGGCTGGCGCCGGCGGCAGTGGCACACTTGATGCGTCAAATATCCTCAAACCGCCACTATCCAAAGGAAGATTGCAGGTTATAGGCGCGACGACAGTTCAAGAGTGGCGGCGGAAGATCGAACCCGACCCGGCCTTTGAGCGTCGTTTCCAAAAAGTGACAATCAATGAACCCAACGAGGAACAAGCCACGCGGATATTACAAGGCATAAAAAGCAAATATGAGAAGCATCATGGCGTTAAAATTCCCGACACTGTTATCGGCGAAGCGGTTAAGCTCTCCAAGCGCTACATAACCGACCGCTTCCTGCCCGACAAGGCCATCGACCTTATTGATGAAGCGGCCAGCTCTCTACACCTAAAAAATAGCGGTACGGAAGTAACTCCCGAGCTCGTTCGCAATATCGTGAGCCAATGGACCGGCATTCCCGTCGGGCGCCTGACGCAGGATGAGATGCAAACCCTTCTCCATCTCGAGGATAAGCTGCACGAGCGCCTGGTTGACCAAGAAGACGCGGTGCGCACCATCGCCGAGGCCATCCGCCGCAACCGCGCCGGCCTCAAAAATCCCAAGCGACCTATCGGTTCGTTTATCTTTCTTGGCCCTACCGGTGTCGGTAAAACAGAAACAGCCAAAACACTTGCTGAAAATCTTTTTGGCGACGAAGAGATGATGATTCGCCTCGACATGAGTGAATATATGGAGAAAAATGCCAGCGCCCGCATGATTGGCGCGCCGCCGGGCTACATCGGCTACGAAGAGGGCGGTCAGCTAACCGAAGCGGTGCGTAAAAAACCTTACTCCGTCATCCTCTTTGATGAAATCGAGAAAGCCCACGCCGATATCTTCAATCTTTTCCTGCAAATACTCGAAGATGGACGGCTGACCGACGGCAAGGGCCGGACGGTGGATTTTAAGAATGCTATCATTATCTGCACCTCCAACATCGGCACCGAGCTCATCCAAAAAAATTCCAGCGCGCCCGATATCAAGAGTCGAATCATGGAAGCATTACTTAAACAATTCCGACCAGAATTCGTCAACCGTTTCGACGATATTATCATTTATCGGTCCCTGCGGCCGGAAGATATGGCAAAAATCGTTGAGTTAATGCTCGTTAGTGTCGGTAAGATGCTGGCCGAGCAGGGTCTTGGCTTGCAAGCAACGCCGGCCGCGAAGCAACTACTCGCCCAAATCGGCTTTGACCCGGTCTATGGCGCGAGGCCTCTGCGCCGCGCCATCCAAGAAAGGGTTGAGAATCCCATTGCTAATTATTTAATTGGCGGCAACTTAAAAAGGGGCGATAGCGCCGTGGTGGATGTCGGCGCGGCGCAAAACTTCATCTTCCGCCGCATGCCGTCCCCAACCCCAAAACCTAATCCCCAATCCCTAACTCCTAATGCCAATAACCCAACCCCAAATCCCACCGCTGTCGCGCCTTTTGCTCCTCCAAAATCAGCCGAACCAAAACCCGAACCCCCACCAGTCGCCAATGACCAGACGATGGCCGTCAGTAGCTAGGGTTTATAAAGTTTGTAAGGTTTGTAAGGTTTTTAAGGTTTGTAAAGCGATACAGCCGTGTCATCTAGAGTGAGCCCCCATGGGGCGAATAGAGAGATCCCTTACTGTCGGATAAGAGGTCCTTCGGTAAGCTCAGGATGACCCCATTAGAGCCTAATCACTTTATGAACTTTATGAACTTTATAACCTTATAAACTATTGTTTTCTATGACTCCCAAAGCTATCACTTCTGCCGAATTTCTGCGGCGCTTTGCCGCCAAAACCGGCGCTAACATCAAAGATGCTAGGCCGATCTTGCTTATGATCGAAGACGAGATAGGCAAGGCCCTCGCTAGCGGCCGCGATGTGCGGCTCATGGGACTTGGGCTTATCAAGCGAGCGCGCTTTGGCAGTAAAACCCTGCCCAATCCCAACAACCGCGCGCAAAAATTACTCGTCCTTGACCGATACTACCCGAGCTTTCGTACCAGTAGCACCCTCAAAGACAAATTAAGGCATGTCTTGTTCGGTTCACCCTTGAGGACCGGCCGTCAGATTTTATCGTCAGCCGTAGGTCGTCAGATATCAGTCGATAAGCGACAAACGACCCACGCCCAGCGTCTAACCCCCAACCCCACCCGCGGCACCCCTATCCCCATTAGTTTCAGGCCGCGCATCCCGCCGCTACGCTGGCGCAAAGAAGCATCGCCGCTTTATCTCGATCTATCAAAAAAAAATATATCGCCCATTGATTACATCATCAAGGGACTGCTACGAAATCTCCATCGAAATGGAATCGCGCTTAGCATATCCCCCCAAGCGATGACCTATTATGGCGCCCCAAAAAGCCATCAAACACTCTCACCGGGGGTTTATAATTCTCTTATGGGCAGTTTTCGACGATTTTGGCCAATGGCTTTTGATGAGCCACAAGTTTGGCGGCTGATGGTGAATCTTCCTCCGCAACTCTACCTCAATTTTTCCGCCGCGCCGGCCGGCGGTGATGACTGGTTGCTACATTTTGCCAAACCACGGCTTGCTACAAGTGATCACGCGCATGTCGATGCAAACTTTTCGCCTGAACTTAGCCAAAATATCGACAAGCTTTTTGAACGCGGTGGCGGACGAGTGGCGGTCATCGGGCCGGCGCGCGCGCGACTAGCAACGCTTCATAAAATTAAGAATATTTTGGATGAAGAAGGCATAAATTATCACTATGTCGTTGAACACCACCATTGGTTGCCGCACCACCACGAAGCTATGATGCCCCATCTTAGACAGCTTGTAAGTAAAACCACCAGACATCCGATTCTGATAGTTGAACATCTCTCGAGCGCGGATGACCTATATCACTTTAACCGCTTTGAGGGTATTGTCATCGTCGGCTTAGTGCAAAATAATAAGCACGGTGTCGGAGAATTGCTGGCGCGCCATAAACTGCCAGATGACTTCTTTGATTTGATAATAGAAGGCCATGCCATACCATCGCCTTGTGCCGATTGTCCGCCGCTTGTTAAGCCGGCAATTCTCTTTTCACCCCTCTGTCAAATCGCGGCGCGGCGCGGCGAAGTGCTCGGCAACCGCCTGGTGGCGGTATCCAAAACTTCGTGCCATCACCTAACCAACTACCGATATGCCGCCGCTTTATATGACGGTAACGGTCTGGTCGGCCCCTCGCTCGAAGATCAGCTTTATGGGATGGTCCTGGACCAAAAAATTCCCATTAACGCCACCGAAGCACTGCTTTGAACTTAAAGTAGCTTATCGACACTAGTATTTGTCGCCAATACGATTAAAATGGGATTATCAAAGGAGTAGTATGGCTCAACCTATCCCCGTCCTCATCATCGGCGCCGGCAACATCGGTCAAGCAATCGGCAAAGTAATCTCGAAAAATGCCAGTATCGGCTATTGGGATAAAGATCCGGCAAAGATAAAAGGCGAACGTGATTTAGATAAGGCCATACAAAAAGCGCGTATTATTTTTCTCTGTACCCCGTCTTGGACCATCCGCGGTATCGCCCGCCAAATTGTGCGAGCAGTAGGTTCCAGGTCTCAGGATTCAGATTCCGATAAGAAAAACCAGAGACCTGAGACCAAAGACCCAGGACCTAAACTAGTAATCAGCCTCTCTAAGGGCATTGAGGATAATTCGGCCAAACTCCCCTGTGAAATACTCAAGGAAGAGCTAGGCGGCAAAGCAGACAGCGGCGTATTGGCCGGCCCGATGATTGCCGAGGAATTGAATAAGGGCGAGCCGACAGTTGCCGTTATGGGCTTAGACCATGCTCGCTGGCACAAGCCACTCACGGCGCTTTTTGACGGCACGAGTTTAAGCCTAACCTTCTCCGATGACCTTAAGGGTCTTTCGCTCTGCTCGGCGCTAAAAAACATTTACGCCGTTGGCCTTGGCATGGCCGAGGGCTTGAAGGAAGAAACGAATATGAAAAGTGTTATTACTGAAAAAGCGCTTAATGAAATGCTCGAGATAGTGCCTCTACTTGGCGGAAAAAAAGAAACCGTTACGGGACTAGCCGGATTGGGCGACCTTCTGACTACCGGCTGGTCGGAAAAATCATATAATTTTTCGGTCGGTGAAAAATTAGCCAGGAGCGATAAAGACCCCGCCAAAAAACCTATTTCTAAGACCCAAAAACCCAAGAGCGAGGGCACCGTTTCAATCGGCGGCATCGCTCAACTGCTGGGCACAAATACGCGGAAATACCCCTTGCTTCAAGCCATTAAGGGGATAATCGAGGGTCGGAAGGCGCCCAAAGAACTTATCGCTATTGCCGCGATTCAAGACAAATAATGCTTGAGGCGGCGTGAGACAAAGTCACGCTCGAGCAAAGTTAAGAAAAAGCCAAGTTTAGGACCCGAATCTTTGCCGAGGAAAATGCGATAAAATACTTGAAATGTTTGCCGCGGCGCAAGGCCAACGGTCTGACCGGCAGAGTAAATTGCATTGTGCAAATCTTGACCCTCTTTCCCCTCCTCGAGGGCGGTTTGAGCGACGCTTAACAGTTTGATCTCCGGTGGAGACAATGCCAGTTTTGGCGGTTCTTTAAGGAGAGAGAATTTGCAATCTTCCGGCGCGTAGAGCTCAAGCCATTTTTGAACTTTAGCTATTTGCGCCTTCAGATTATCCGAGCTGCCCTCAACTTCGTGACCCGTACGCTTGAGAAGACGCTGAATCTCTGCCATCTGCCCCCGTGCCGCCTGAACAATATTAACCAGATGGCTGAAAGGTACTTCGACCGTCGCGCGCTGGCTGGATATTTGAGAATAAGCCAACATGCTTTTCTCTATGGGACTAGCTTGGCCGTCAGCGACTTTAGCTTCAAGGCGTGCAAATTCGTCTGTTAGATGCACCAGCCCCTTACCGGGATCAAAGACCAAGTGGCGTTCGTTTCTCGAGCGTAAGATGAAATAGCGGGCAACCGGCGCGGGCACGACTTGCAAAAAGTCCTCCAAACTCACCAGATTGCCAAGTGACGCGCTCATTTTTTTCGACTGCCCGGCGAGATAGATATGCTCGTAGATTTCATTCATTGGCGGCCGGCGGCCGTAAACCTTTTCGATAATCTCGCGGCCTACATCAAAACTGCCGCCGGCCGCCGCGTGCTCTTTGCCAAATGGCTCAAAAGCAACATCAAGAAGCGCCCAGCGGGCCGGCCAATCCACCCGCCACGGTAGCTTACCTTGACCTTTGGCGTAATCCGCCCATATTTGAGTGCCGTCGCTTGCAACATACTCCACCCGATGGTTTTTGGTATCAACCTCTGTGATTTTATTGCCGCGGATCTTACCGGTCGTCACATCGAGCGGCTCAAAGGGTTGCCAGTCCTCCTCCAATTTACGCCCGGATACTCGCGACAATATCTCGGCAATTGTGTCTCTGTGTTCAAGCGCCTCGTCAATCACTGCGGTCATCTTGCCAGAGCCGTAGTAATCGTGGGCATATAATATATCAACCTCGATGCCAAGCTCTTTGAGGGCGCTGTGGAAAGGCGCTAGGAAATAATCAGCGTAACTATTACCCGAGCCGTCAGGCGCCGGAATTTGGCTAATGGGCTTGCCGACATGCTTCTCGAATTCCGCTGGTAAAAACGGGTAGAGTTTGCGCAGGTTATCAAGGTCATCCACAAAATAGATAAACCGCGTTTTGGCGCCCTGTTCGACAAGAGCCCGCCGCACCGCGTCGGTAATAATCATCTCGCGAAGATGACCCACGTGAAACGGCCCGCTTGGCGTAATGCCGGTCTCCAGCGTGATTATTTTACCCTTATGGCTTTCGAGAACTTTCGCGGCAACCCTATCCGCCCAATATAAATCTTCCATACCCACAATTTAACAGTTCGAGTGGCTAATTACTAGGCACAATTAATCACTCGAATCCAACAAACAGGAAATGTCATTGCGAAGTATTCTGAAGCAATCTGGGCCCAGATTGCCGCGTCGCAGACTCCTCGCAATGACGCCCTTTTTGCCTTTAGTGTGGCGATTTGGCGTTTTTAGAGTGCCCGCCCCGAAGGGGCGGGTTAGCGTGCAAAATTCGCGTGCATTCGCGTGATTATATGTATGTTGAGCAATAGTCGCAGTAGAGTATAATTATATTATGCCGTTTGAAACATTCGACTTGATTTTTAACTTCGCTTTAGGCATAACTGGTTTTCTTTGCGCCGCGGTGTTTATGGATATTGTCTGGCGAAAAATCGCTAAGCCTGGCACAAGGACCGCCTTTGAACGATTTCTAAGCCGCTTGACCGTCAGTTTATTTTTTATCGGCACGGTACTAATACTATTTCTCCTTCTTTCCGTCTTCGCCCCCACCGGCGCCTGAACATAAATTGGATATAAACATTTTGGATAAGCGAAGCCCGCGACAGGTACAGGTCGCGGGCTTATGGTCGAGAGCGAGCTCTAGGCATTGCCGCTTTCCCCTTTGTTGGGGGTGATAGTTCTTGTGCGGCGAACTCGAGAGCTGGCTGCGAGAAGGCTACGAGATTGCACCAACGAGGATGCTAGATGTCAGGTCTCGCTTGGGAGGTACCGACTTCTGAACCACCTCAATGGCGCAGGCATGGGGCGTTGCTTCGTGCACGACGAACCACGAATTGCTATCGCCACACACTAAGACAAGTTCTTCGGCTGTTAGCGCAGACCGGAAAACCGCCCGAATATCGATCGGGATCCCGAGCTGGTCGAAGATCCACTCACTTTCATTGACAGTCACAGTTCTTTGGCTTACGCGAGGCGCATCGCAGGCTGTGAGTAGCACATCGGCTGTCCCATTCATCAGACGGATAACCGTGTCGTCCTTCTCAAGCCGAATGATGCAATCCGCAAAGCCTTGGCAGTCCTCTGCACACACTGGCAACCTCCTTGCCAGGCGAACATGAGGAGTAACACCTCTACCGGTTCTTTTACTTCTCGACACACTCACACCTCGCCTTGGGTTGTCCGACCCTCGAACCTGGGTAGGGTATCCACCCTCGTTCCTTTTCCGCCGAGCAGAGTCGGGTGCGCTCGGCTAATAAAGTTGCGTGTCGCCCATCGCTCCGCAGCAATAGACGATGTTTTGACCGTACCATAAAAAAGCGCACTTGTCAATACAAATGCGGTCGATATAGAGGTTTGAATATAAGTAATTATGAAAAAGGAGGTGCCCGTCCGTGGCTCTCTCCTTCCACGGACGGGCTGGTGCTGTCGCATCGGACTCTCCCAAGGCGAGGGAGTTTGTAACTTGCCACATAAGAGCTTGCCGCTTGGCGCAGAACGATGGGATAGGAGACAAACCTGCGGAGGAGTGTCTCAATCTGCCTCCATACGACACTTTCCCCTTACGTAGCAGACCTTATGATATACAATTTTGTAAATAAAGTCAAGGGTGGGTTTTTGGAAAGGAATGGCGGCCACCCTTAGCTCCGGAGGGAGCGGAGGGTGACCGCCACGGGCGGACCGTCGCTAACGTCTTAGCCGAAAAACGCGCAGGGCGCACATAAACCACACCATCATCCACGGCAGCAAGCCATGATGTCCCTTTGGACCACTCGCGCATTGCTTTTCGGCATTGACGAGACCAGCCAACGGCCCGAGAGGGTGTTTGCGATGAGAAGCTTTAGTACCGCTTCCCACACCGACCGCCTCCAGCGCCAAACTATGAATCATCCGCGCCTACCGAAATCGGCACAAACAGGAATTATTGTACACTTCTTAGAAACTTTATCAAATCCGATATAAAGTGCCCCGTCCGATATGCATCGTCGGACGGGGCGCGAAGGAGGTTTTCCGGCTTACGAAGAAACAGATTGTCGTTGTCCGTACAGTGTGGCTCGGCGTTTGCCGGCCGAATACCGGCCGCCATAGGTGTCCGGAGTTGCCTGTCTGCAGGTAACCAAGCATCTGTGGCATTCCTCGAGTCTCTCCAGAACCCCTGACGCCGGACCGGCTACCTGTTTAAGGTTTTTGATGCGATTTCGGTCCCTCTCGGAAGCATTGCTATCCCGTTCAAGAGCTTCGCACAGGGAAACAACTACCGTGAGGTTGTTGCACCGAACCGCATCCCAGAGCTTTCGCCACACATCTCGCGGAGCAGAACGACTTTGACCGTTCTTCGCCATACTGGCACTTCCCCCTTCGTAGGAGATGTCCTTCAAAAGGACTTTATTAAAGTATCAAGGTTTCGCAATTAATTCAACCCCTTTGGTTGATTTATGGGGCAAGGAATGCTATTATTCAACCTAGTGACCTGCAAATACCGGGCGCATTCGTCTAGAGGCAGGACGCCAGGTTCTCATCCTGGTAACAGGGGTTCGATTCCCCTATGCGCTACCACGCTTAGCGTGGTTGGAGCTGACTAAGCCAGCCTACCAATAAAAATTTAACTATTAACGAGACCAAAAGACCCCGTCACGAACGGGGTCTTTTGATGACTATATTTCAATACTAAACTACTTCGCCGGCTCCACTGGAGCGGCACTGGCCTTGCTACCCATACCTTTCTTCACAATGCCGAAGTAGTAAATTAGGTCGACCAACCAGACAAAACCCAGGAAAAACCCTAATATCATTATAATCATGTAGGTTTGCTTCTGGGGAAAGTCACGCTTGGTGAGGTCAATGAGTAGAACAATCCACCAGATGAAGAAAACTAGGCCGATGACAGCGGCGATTATCCAGAAGATAAGCAGGCCACCCAAGAGCGCGCTCGAGCCGGCGCTAACCGCTATGCTGGCATTGGCTAAATCTTGCTCCGCTTGCGCTAAATCATCTGCCGACTGTGACAAACTATCAGTCGTTTGCGCTAAAAGTACCGGTAACATAGTCCTCCTTATTTTTATACAGCAATGCTATTTGTAGCATCCTATTAACTAATTTGATTATAGCATAAATGTGCGTTATAGAATGACTAATTTTATTACTAGGCTTCGATTATCACCGGTATGACCACCCCACTACACCCTTACTGTTCAAGGGACTTTGCCCTCTACGAACAGTGCGGGTTTCGCGGGGCGAGCCCAGAACCACCCAACCCAATACTAATCTGTATTGTCTAATTTTAGGCTTCGATTATTACTGGAATAACCATCGGGTTGCGTTTGGTTTCACGGAAGAGAAAATCACCTATCTTGTCGCGCAGAACACCCTTAATCTGACCCCAGTCGCCCGGTGTCTCGTGGTTTTGCGCCATAAACACTCTTTTTACTTCGCCGCGCGCGCGATGAATAAGTTCCTCCGCCGCCCTCATATAAACAAAGCCGCGGGAGATGATGTCGGGGCTTGTCACGATTTCGTGGCTAGAGCGCCGAACCGTGATGATGCAGACGAAGATGCCGTCGGTCGCCATGGCTTGGCGGTCGCGAAGGACGATATTACCCACATCGCCTATGCCCAGCCCATCCACCAGTACACTCTCGGCGGGTACGCGCAAACTGGTTTTTACGAGCTGGCCACCAGCCACCTCCAGTATTTCACCGTTTTCAGCCACGATAGTTTTGTCCTTGGGAACACCTAGAGATTGCGCCAGTTCGGCGTGAAGCGCCAGGTGACGGTATTCGCCATGAATCGGCACAAAATACTTGGGCTTAACCATCTGGATATATTCCGCCAACTCGTCGCGGTAAGCGTGTCCCGACACATGAACGTCAACTTCCTTGCCATAGACAACGTGAGCGCCGAGGCGAAACAAACTGTTGATGACATCGCCCACCGCCGCTTCGTTGCCCGGAATCGGCGAAGCCGAAAGTATAACCGTATCACCGGTTTTTATCCTAAATTGCCGGTGCGAGCCGCGCGCCATACGAAATAGAGACGACATTTCTTCACCTTGGCTGCCGGTTGAAACAATTAAAATCTTATCATCCGGTACGCTTTGCGCTTTCGCCAATGGCAATATGTGGTCTTTGGGCACGTTAATATAACCCATACTTATAGCCATTTCGGCATTGCGCACCATGGAGCGCCCGCTAAAAGCAATGCGCCGATTAGTCGCCACCGCCGCCTGTACCACTTGATGAACACGGTGAATTTGGCTGGCAAAAGTTGCTAGGATTATGCGCCCCTTGGCCTTCGAAAAGACCTCTTTCATATTTTCACCGATTTCACGCTCCGAAACGGTGTGGCCCGGACGTTCGACGTTGGTGGATTCGCTGAACAGTACGTCTACTCCTTCTTCAGCCCACTTTTTGATCTTATCGGTGTCAAAGGGTTGTCCCAGTACCGGCGTCGGGTCAAATTTCCAGTCGGTAGTCCAGATAATGTGGTTGCCGGGGGTACGAATAGAAAAACCGACCGAATCAGGCACTGAGTGAGTGATGTTGAAGGCCTCCAGACGGATTTCGCCGAACTTTAAGACATCGCCAGCTTTTATACTGCGCACTGAGACATCTTTGTGGCCGTATTCTTCAAGTTTTAAGTCGATTAATCCTTTGGTAAAAGGAGTGGCGTAAAGTGGCACGCCAAGCTTACGGGCAATAAACGGCACCCCGCCAATGTGGTCTTCGTGGCCGTGAGTGAAAATAATGCCGCGTAGTCGCTTTTTTCTTTCCTCGAGATAGAGGGTATTCGGGATGAGATAATCAATGCCGAACATATAGCTGTCGGGGAACATGGTGCCGGCGTCGATGACGACAATGTCGTCATTATACTCAAACGCGGTCATATTTTTGCCGATTTCGCCAAAACCGCCCAAGGGAATGATGCGCAATTTGTCGCGCACCTGTGGGATACCTAGGGTTGTTGGCATATTTCGGCCTTCGTGGCTGTCGTGCCCGCGCCGATTTGAGCGGTTTGCCTGGCGCCGGTCTCGCCGGTCGCGGCTATTCGCGCTACCACTAAAAACTGCCTGGGACATAGACGGTGGATTTTGTCCATTAGATGGCTGATGCCCCATATGGGGCCGCTCACCGCTATTTTCCGCGCGCAACATATCAGAGTGCCAGACCATTGTTTTGGCATGACCCCCTTGGTTACTATTCATACTATTTTCTATCATTATTCTCCTAGAGTTAATAAAGTTCTTTAATATTTATATTCACAACTTATGCTTTCGTCATTGCGAGCCCGACCCCAGTGGGGTCGTGGCGCGGCAATCTGGGCCCAGATTGCTTCGGTTTACCTCGCAATGACAATAGGGAATTTTGCTACAAACAGAATTATATTTATCTACTCGGAATCAATTTTATTGAGCAATAGCTTTAATTTCCCAAAGTCCTCCATCAGTACTTGTCTCATGGAGCCCGCGTAAAGGGCGACAGCGGGGTGGTATAGCGCCATGAAATATCGTCCGTCGTGCCGGAAAGCACGGCCGTGAAGTTGGGAAATTGTCCCCAACCCCGGCATGAGACGCGCCAGACAATGGCGACCAAGGATAACAATAACTTTCGGGTCTATAATCTCAATTTGCGCTTGAAGATAAGGCCAGCAGGCCTCGATTTCAGCCGGCTCCGGGTCGCGATTGTTGGGCGGCCGGTGTTTGACCACATTGCCGATATAAACTTTGTCCCTTGAGAGATTTACCGATTCCAGCATTTCCTCGAGAAACTTACCAGCCGGGCCGCAAAACGGCCGGCCTTGTTTATCCTCTTCTTTGCCAGGTCCTTCGCCGATAAACATCACTTCCGCGTCTGAACTGCCTTCGCCCGACACACCTTGAATCGCCGTTTTATATAACGGGCACTTCTGGCAGGTATTAACCGCCTCGGCTATTTCAGCTAATTGTTGAACTTTCGCTTTAGAACTCACAAGAAGAAATTAACAATAATAGTTCGCCCCAACGGGTTCGAATCATCAATCAAACAAAAACATAAGGTGGTAATGCATCCAAAGAGTTCTTACGAAGTTAATATAATGATAGCACTAATGCTCGAACCTGTCAATAGCCCTGGACTCTATCTATCACTCCTAAACCAGTAAATTTCTAATGTCAAATTACTAATTACTAATCAAATCCCAATGTCGAAAATCCCAATTGGGACTTTACGCTTGGTGCTTGTTTAGGTCAATTAGAAATTAGGAATTAGAAATTATTATGGGGTGGATGGCGCCGTAAGTTCCTCGCCTGTGTCGAGCTCGGTTTGTGTAACGGTGGTGCTAACGGCTTTGCCAGAAACAACGAAAACCAATCCCTCAACCCGGTCTGACTTGGATTTAATCCAAAATGCTTGATTGTAATAAAGCGTTGTTTGCGGCACTTCCCAAAGACGCGCGTAGGTGTAATTGGGCAGTTCGTTTTTGAGGTAAAGTGGTGTCGAGATATAGCCCTCTTTGATAGCCATAAGGACACTTTTTAGCGTGCCATCTTTGAGTTTGACCGAGAAGCCGGCATTGGGCGTAAAAGTGCTCCCCGTGCCGGTGCTTTCCTGCCATTTAATGTCGTAAATTAGAGGTATGCCAATAAGCTGCCAATAATTAGCGGTGAGTGGCACCTCGGCCGCCTTGGCGCTACTTGCGCCGGTATTGCCCAAATCAAGTGACGCGGCTTGTGAGAAATATACCAGATAGCCCGTGCCCGGCTTGAGGGTTCCGCCTTCTTGGTTGACATCAACCCAGGCCTGGCCGGAGTAGCGGTAAACTTTTTTCACTTCGGTGGCGGTGCCGGCTTTTGTTTTCAGGTCGGTGACGGTGGTAACGGTGTTATAGGGAAAAGCGACGAAATTCCACCCTTGCTTGGCCTCAAGCTTGGTATGAACCGCCAGCGTTGCCACACTGGTTGACGAGCTATCGGTGGTACTCGTCGTGCTTTCACTGGTCGAGCTAACGTTAATATCGGCGCCCACTTGGCTTTTTTTCTGCAGCCAGAAATAGCCGCCGATGCCACCACCGACTATCAAAAGGACTAACACCAACCAAACAACCCACGCCTTAGTAGACATTAGTTATATAATATCATAATTGTCAATTTTGCGCTGATGATAATATTAAGGTTTCCAGAGTTTCTGCTGAGGATTATCATCGGATATCTTGTCTTCTACGGCACTAAAGAACATTTCTGCCACTTTAATCGCTGACTCCGCTTCCGACACGGTCACGGAATCAATATCATATTCAAGCTTATTCCTCTTTTTACGCATTTGGTTATATGTTGATGTAATTTTAGAGAATTTTTGACCAAGTTTCTTTCTCGCAAACTCCACCAACACTCGATGGTGGCCGCGCTCAGCATTCGTTCTCTTACCATAAGAACGCAGTAGGGCTTGAGCAGTTTTTAGCATAGCACCATAAGCCAGCTCAAATCTTGCGTCAGGTTCTTCAATTTGTTTGGCAGATTTTATACCGACAAAGGCCTTTTTTAATATCTTATTGATTTGAACAAAATCAACTTTTTGATCTACCAGCACTTTCGGGTCGAATATCATTTTTCCCTCCTTTAATAAACATCTTGCCCCCGTGAATAATATCTCTTATAAAAGAATCATTATCATTAATCTTTTTTGTCAACTCTTTTCTTGTCATCATAGTAACATTTATTTCACGACCAAACTTATTCTCAAATCTGTCAACTGCCTCATTTATTTCAGTAAAAACTGCATTATTTTTTTGAGTTAATACGAATAAATCAATATCGCTTATATTGTCAAATTTTCCCTTAGCAAAGGAACCATAAATAAACGCCGCGATAATATTTACGTTTGATGCTAAAGGAATCTTGAGTAAAGTGGGAATGCCGGCAGTTTTGACAATTATTTCGCGATAAGGTTCGTATAGAGGGCTAGAAGTGTCCATTTTGAAGTATTTTAGATTGCCGACGCGACGTGATTTAACCAACCTAACATTTTCGAGATTTAATAATTCACGGCGCACATTACCAACCGGCGCTTTGACTATGCGAGCAATTTCTCTTAAATACAACTCCTCTTTAACGCCAATAACAAAACGGACAAGAATATTTGCTCTTGTTTTTGAACGAAAGAAAAATTGAGGTAATTGCCTGTAGTCCATATTGAGTACAATTGTAGTCCATATTGAGTACAATTGCTATATCTCAACTTTCCGCGACCCAAATAATTCCACGTAACTCAACTTACACATTATCGTTCGACTTTATAGAGAACTTCTCGACCCTCCGGGCGTAAGCCTACGGGCCGGAGCCCCACTGGGGCTCGAAGAATAATATTGTAAGTCGTGATATATCTCAAATTATCTCGTATAAAACTATGCTGCCTGTTTGATAGAGAGGCCGATGCGGCCGCGTTCTCTGTCGACCGAGACAACTTTTACTTTTACTTCCTGACCGACTTTGAGAACAGAACTAACGGTGTCAATGCGTTGGTTCGCCACTTCGGAAATATGTACCATACCGTCTTTATTGGGCAGGATTTGGACGATGGCGCCGATTTCTTTGCCCGTTTCTCTGTTTTTCTGAATGGCTTCCACCGTGCCGGTATAAACCTCGCCAACCTCAACTTCCTTGGTTTGACCTTGAATCATCGTGACGGCTTTAGCCGCCGCCGCGGCATCCGCCGAGCTAATCATAACCCTACCGTCTTCTTCAATGTCAACGCTAATCACATCTTTGCCGCCGCAATCAGTAATGATTTTATTGATATTTTTGCCACCCGGGCCGATGAGCTCGCCGATTTTTTCGGCCGGAATTTGCACCGTTGTAATACGCGGGGCCAGCTTGGACAGTTCTTCGCGCGGCGCGGCGATAACAGCGAGCATTTTATCAAGTATAACCTGACGACCTTTCTTGGCTTGAGCGAGGGTTTTCTCGATAATTTCCATCGGCAAACCGTCGAGCTTGATATCAAGCTGAATGGCGGTAATGCCCGTTTCGGTGCCCGCGACCTTAAAGTCCATATCGCCGCCAAAGTCCTCGATGCCTTGCAGATCGGTGAGGATGCGGTATTTACCATCCATACCGGTTACTAAGCCCATGGCAATGCCGGAGACCGGCTTCTTGATAGGCACGCCGGCATCCATCAGCGCGAGTGTTGAACCACAAGTCGCCGCCATACTCGAAGAACCATTACTCGAGAGGATTTCGCTGACGAGGCGAATGGTGTACGGAAATTTTTCATGGTCGGGCAGAACCGGCACAAGCGCCCGTTCGGCCAGCGCGCCATGACCAATCTCGCGGCGCGAAGTTGAGCGCATGGGCTTGGCTTCGCCGGTCGAAAAAGGCGGGAAATTGTAATGATGCATGTACCACTTAGTACTATTGCGCAACATAGTGTCAATAAATTGCTCTTCGCCTGGTGCGCCCAGCGTTACTATGGTTAATGCCTGTGTTGAGCCGCGAGTAAAAAGTCCCGAGCCGTGGGTGCGTGGCAACATAGCGACTTCGATGCTGATGGGACGGATTTCGTCCTCGCTGCGGCCATCGGGACGCAAGCCGTCGTCTAAAATCGCGTGGCGCACTTCTTTATGGAGGGCTTCGTCAAAGGCCATTGCCAGCTCGGATTGCTTGAATTTACCTTCAAATTCCGCCAATACCTCCTGTTGCAATTTGTCCCACTCCGCTTCGCGTTCGGTTTTTTCACTCGTACGCACCGCGGCATGAAGTTTGGCGCCCAAGTGCTCCTTCACTGCCTTGGTTACTTCGCTCGGCTCTTCGTCATAGGCAATGCGGTCTTCACGGGTAAATTCTTTTTGAACTTCGATGGCCGGCTGCATCTCTTTTTGCGCCAATTTAATGGCTTCAAACATCTCGCTTTCGGGAATTTCCTTCGCCCCGGCTTCCAGCATCATTACCTTATCCGCCGTGCCGGCCACTACGAGGTCAAGGGTGGAATCGGCGAGCTCTGTTCGAGTAGGATTCACTTTTAACTGACCGTCAATGCAGCCAACGCGCACCGCGCTCACCGGTCCCTTGAAGGGCGCCGGCGACTGCATGACGGCGGCGCTCGCCGCGATAATCGCCAGCATGTCGGGGTCATGTTCGCCGTCGTAAGACAAAACGGTGATGACAATTTGCACATCAAAACGGAAATTCTTGGGGAAAAGCGGGCGCAGAGGACGGTCAACCAGACGGCTCGTCAAAACCGCGTCCTCCGAGGGTCGGCCTTCGCGTTTGATAAAGCGGCTGCCGGAAATCTTGCCGGCGGCGTAAAAACGTTCTTCGTAGTCCACAATCAGTGGAAAATAATCCATCTCGACCGGCTTTGAGCCGACCACACAAGTTGCTAGTACTACCGTGTCGCCCATGCGCGCCGTGACAGCGCCACTAGCGAGACCGGCCAATTTGCCTGATTCGAGTATAAGCTCTTTTCCGCCATAGTTAGCGGTGGCCCGTCTTACTGCCGGGTCAACTTTGGTAATTTTCGAGTCCATATGGGCTCCCTTTCGGTTAGTTGGGGGGTTGGGGTCAGGTGGTTGGAGGAATGATACTGCATTTTTTCAGCCCTCCTAACTCCTAATCCCCAACTCCCAGCCTTTCAAGAGCCAGGGAGAGCAGTCCCATCTCTCGGGACTCCTTTTCTCTGACTCTCGCAACTAATCATAACTTATCCGCGAGATAAAGTCAAAACTAAATAGTAAAGCAGACATAAATCAAGCAGCTCAACAGAAATAATTAGTTTATTTGTGTCATCGTGATGGGCCCTATTGGGGCCCGAAGCAATCTCATTGGGTTAGATTGCCGCGTCGCTAATTTATCCTGAGCGAAGTCGAAGGACTCCTCGCAATGACAAGGGGGAGAGTTATTCGATTCACGTAACTTCCATATCGCTATTCTCCTTCCCCAAAACCATTTTCATCCTTCCATATTACTTATTTCTAACTTCCCCACCCTCCCTAAACCACTCTATCGTTTGCTTCATACCGGTTTCGAGATCGATTTTCGGCTGCCAGCCGAGAACTTTTTGAGCGTGGGAAATGCGAACGCAACTACGCCGCTGTTCGCCAGGCCGGGCCGCCGCGTGCTTAGCTTTAGCAGGCATATTTTTAACCCCCATCGCTTGAGCCGTACTGATGAGATGCTCAAAAATCTCATTGACATCGGTTTCATGTCCGGTGCCGATGTTATATACTCCCTCACGCGCCGCCAGCGCTTTCACGTTAGCGTCTACCACATCGCCAACATAGACATAATCGCGCTTGTTTTTACCGTCGCCAAAAATAGTCGGCTCGCTGGCGGCAAGAATCTTTTTGGCAAAGATAGCTATGACGCCGGCTTCGCCGTACGGGTCTTGGCGCGGCCCGTAAACATTAGCGTAGCGCAAGATGACCGTTTCTAAACCATATAACTCATGATAAAAGCGCAAATAGTGCTCGCTGACGAGCTTGGTAATGCCGTACGGCGAGGCCGGCAAAGCAAGCGTGTCTTCAGGCGTTGGCAACACATCAGTATCGCCATAAATCGCCCCGCCGGTCGAGGCGAAGAT